>NZ_JACYFG010000051.1:600000-751826 GCF_014803405.1 Pelagicoccus enzymogenes | reverse complement strand
CTAGTACTCTCCAAAGACTTCCACCTCGACGTAGTGGTTCATCTCGTTGCTGGTGTTGCCGTCGGAGTACAGGCGAACGTAGCGGGCCTTCGTCTCCTTCGCGCCGATCAGCTTGCCCTTGTTGGTCTCCACGTAGGCCATGTCCCGGCCCGCCCCGAAGCCCAGCGAGTTGTCGTGGTCGTTGTTGAAGACCGTCGTCACGCCGCTCTCGAACGACTCGTCGTCGGAGAGCTGCACCACCACGTCCACGTAGGCGCGCTTCTGGGTGTGGAAGTGCCACAGGCCGAGCCCGTAGATCGTCGCTGTGCTCTCCAGGTCGATCTGCACCCATTGCGGGCCCTGGGCCAGCTCCACGAAGTAGCCTTCCTCCGACTCCTTGTCCCCGTCGGTCACCAGCTCGAGCTCGCCGATGATGGGGAAGTCGTCCGAGGAGGTGACTTCCTTGCCGAAGGCGATGTTGGAGACCCCGGCGGGGGCCAGGACGGTGGGCTGGGGGGCGTCGGGAGACTCCAGATTGGGCAGCACGATGGGCACCGGAGTGCCGGAGAGGAAGGGAGCCGGGTAGTCCAGCTCGATGGGGGCCTTGTCGGCCGCGGCCAGTATCGAGGCCGCGGATACGGCGGCCAGGGTCAGCAATGTCTTTTTCATAATTCGGTAATTTGGATTATCTGTTTCAGGTGGGTCGGCCGCTCCGCGGGCGACGGGTGGGCTGGCCGCTCCGCGGGCAGCAGGACGGCCGCGGAGCGGACGTCCCACCCTTGTTTCTACACCTCGAAGTCGCTGGGCTGGAACTCGAGCACGCGCCTCGCCGCCACCGCCTCGTTGACGCGGAAGATGCCGACCTCGCTCTTGAAGGAGTGCTCCCCGTCGGCGTTGAGCTTGGCCTCCCCCTTGATCGCGGAGAAGAAGTTCTCCAGGTGCGGCTGGTGCGGCGGCTTGTCCAGGGCCACCGGGATGTCGAACTGGGCCAGGGGCGCCGTCTCGCGCACGTCCACCTTGGCGTCCTTGGCCGGGGCCGGGGCCTCGGACTGGGTGAGGTAGTGCAGGTCGATCCACTTGTCCCAGCTGGGGGCCCGCTCCTCGCGGTAGATCTTGGAGAGGCTCGGGTTCTCCGAGAACTTGATGGAGCCCTCGTCGCCCATGAAGTACTCCCAGTAGCCGCCGCCGGCTGAGGTGGTGGTGAGCGTCTGGTAGAAGGCGCGCACCGGGCCGTAGGAAGTGTCGTACTCGTAGATCACCATCACGTTGTCGTACCACTCGCGCGAGGGGTAGTAGTCGGCCCCGCCGGAGGCGAAGACGGACTTCGGATAGGCGTCGAGGAACCAGTTGAAGATGTCGATCTGGTGGGCGCCCAGGTCGGAGATGGGCCCGCCGGAGAGGTCCTTGAACCAGCGCCAGTTGCGGAACTGGTGCATGTCGGCGTAGCCGTACCTCTTGAGCGTGGCCTCGTCGATGGCGTACTTCTTGGGCCAGCCCACGTCGGGGGTGACCGCCCGGTTCCACTGCCCGTTGAGGTTGGTGATGCGCCCGGGGATCTTGGCCTTCTTTATCAGGTTGTTGTAGCAGTGCTGGTAGCGGGGGTTGGAGCGGCGCTGGTGGCCGATCTGCAGCAGCTTGCCGGTCTCCCGGGCGGTCAGCACCATGGAGCGGGCCTCCTCCACCGTGCGGGCCATCATCTTCTCGCAGTAGACGTGCAGCCCGGCCTTCAGGCAGAGGTTGGTGTGGCGGGCGTGCCAGAGGTCGGGGGTGGCGACGATGGCCGCGTCGAGGTCCTTCTCCTTCTCCAGCATGTCCTCGATGTCCTGGTAGGCGTTCACCTCGAAGCCTTCCTTGGCCAGCTTGCGCTGGCCGTAGGTGCGGCTGTACTCCCAGATGTCGCACACGGCGCGGAAGCGCAGGCCGGGCACGTTGAGCATGGCGTCGAGCAGCACGCGGCCTTGCACGCCCAGGCCCACCAGGGCCACGTTGATCTCGCCGGCGGGCGAGGACTGGGCCCGCGCGAAGGCGGGGGCGAGCATCACGCCGCCGGCGGCGACGAGGCTGTTCTTGACGAACTCGCGGCGGGCGAGCGGGGCGCCGGGAAGGCTGGTCTTGCTGTCTTGGGTCATGGTATCGGGGGTCGGTAAGGGGTTAGAGCTTGTCGCCGGCGACGGCCCAGCGGTTGTACTTCACGAGAGCCAGGGCCAGGGCCACCAGCAGGACGTGGGTGCCCAGCCAGGCCACCCCGCCGCTCTCGTTCAGCAGCACCAGGCCGACGGAAAGGGAGACGTAGACCAGGCCGCTGGCCAGCAGGGCCAGGCGCGGCAGGGCCCCGGCCAGCAGCAGGACGCCCAGGGCCAGCAGGATCCAGCCGAGGACGCCGGAGTAGAGGTCCAGCGCCCAGGTGGGCATCAGCGGCTCGGCGGCGAACTTGTCGTAGAGCGGCTCGGGCAGGCCGTGGTAGTGCGAGAAGCCGTAGACCTTCTCCTTCACGTTGACCATGGCCCCGGAGATGTCCGGCTCGCCGAACTCGTCGAGCAGCGGGCGCTGCACCGTCTCGGTGCCGGCGAACTTCTCCAGGCCGGTCAGCAGCGAGCGCGCGCCCAGCCACAGCCGCAAGACGAGGAAGGCGAAGGACGCGCCCAGGGCGTCGAGTTGGAAGGGGGATTCGGGGGAATTACGTTCTTGCATGATAATTTGGATACAAAACTGAGATAACTTGGGAGGAAAGACTTACTTCAGTGGAGTGATCTGGATATTTCGGTAGCGAACCACTCCGCCCGCCTTCCAGCGATTTCCGGGATGGATTTGCAGAGCGACGCTGCCGGCATTTCCCGTGATGGCCTGTACAGACTCGCGATCCCAAGTAGACGGCGCGTTCCAGTTTTTTTGATTCGTGTCCTTCAGGTGGCGAGCGCGGAAGACACGACCATCCATTTGCATGACCTTGACTCCATTCACCCAGGTAGTGATACGCGGCTCGGCACCTACGCAACGAATCTTCAAGGCGTTCCACTCCCCTTCCTTCCAAACCTGGTTCCAAGCGGCGGCGCCGATACTGTAGAGGAGGCCGTCAATCTCCTCTCCATCGTAGCTGTCGCGGGCTACGATGCGCCCCGACTCTTCTTCGAGCTGGATCGGTCGCGAAAGGTAGCCGCCCGTTCCCTGGCCAAAGAGATTCCCAACGTTTCCACCCGGCAGGTAGTCATTCATGATCTGAATCCCCTCCCCCCGGTCGGTGCAGCGGATAAACACCCCCGAGTCGCAGCCCCAGTCAGACATGAACTCAAGCTTCAGCTCGAAGTCGATGAAGGTCGCGTCCGTTAGCAGCAGGCCACCTTTTTGGTTGTCCAGCTGACGGCAAACGATCGCGCCATCTTCGACATAAAAGTTCTCATCGGTCGCATAGTACGGATCCTTTTCAGAAACTTGCATGATGTGCCAGCCCGCTAGCGTAGAGCCGTCGAAAAGCGACTCTGCTCGAACTTGCCCGCAGAAGAGGTTCACGAGCAAAAAAACGGACCCGAAGCTGGACACTCTCGATGTCATGAAACCGTCAATACGTCTTAGGAAACGGCAAACTTGGACCGTTTCCTCCAAAGATCCTTCCCGTAGTCCCAACCTTCCCGCACCGTGCTCGGACGCACGTATTCGTTGAGCTCGGGTCGGTTGGTTATGCCACGCTTAGGATCCCACTCGATGCGACCGCCAAAGCGGGCAGCCAAGACGCCGATCAGCATCATTTCCGTATAAGGAGCCGCGTAGTCAAAATTGGCGCCTGGCTCCGGTCCATCGCCCTTGATCGCTCGAACCCATTCCTCAAAGGGACCACCTTCGACGCGATCGTATTTCTCGTCTGGATACCCGGCCTTCTTGAATTCCTTCATCGCTTCCTTGTTTCCAAGGCGAGGGTTGTTGGATCTGCCGTCGGTGTAGCCGAGTTGCTTGTCGCCAAAATACATGGTCCCACGATCCGGCATTTCTCCCCAAGTCCAGCCTTCGGGGGTCTTTGGCATGAAGCTCTCGTCGCCATTGTGCCAGTAGAAGGTACAGGGCGCTTTGGAACCGCGCTTCTTGAACTCCCACTTTACCGTGTTCCCGTCGGGCACAACCACCTCGTTGCCACCCTCCTTGCGAATCAGCTCCACGACGACCGGCTCGTAAAGGTCGAGAATCCAAACCGGAGCATCCGAGATATGCGGCATCCAATCCCCGAACAATCCGTTGCCGAACGCGTTGAACCCGCGCCAGCTCTTGGAGTGGTAAAGCTCGCTGAACTCGGTATCCGCAGCGTTGGGGCCCAGCCATAGGTCCCAATTGAGATGGGCCGGAACCGGATCCTTCTTCATCGGAAGCTGGCTCGGCTTGTGCCAGTACCAACGCCCCTCCTCGAATGGCCGCCAATCCGGACCTTGGATCCAAGAGTGCACCTCGCGAATCTGTCCAAACACATCCGCCTCGTACCACTCCCTCATTTGGCGAATGCCGTCATAAGTGTGGCCCTGCACCGCCATGTTAGTGACGACTTTGTACTTTTTCTTCGCCTTCTGCAGGGTGCGAGCCTGCCAAATATTATGCGTAAGCGGTTTCTGGGTACAAACGTGCATCCCCATCTCCATCGCATGCATGGTCGCAGCGAAGTGCGTATGGTCTGGCGTGTTGATGCAAACCGCGTCGATCTCCTTTCCCATCTTGTCGAGCATCACGCGAAAATCGGCGAAGCGCTTAGCCTTCAAGACCTCGGGATGATCTTCCCGAAACTGCCCAAACATGTTCGAATCCACGTCCGCTAGAGCAACGATGTTCTCCCCCTTGCATCCGTTGTAGGCCATGCCGGCTATATTTCCGGCCCCAATCATGGCAATATTGAGCCTGCTGTTGGCCGGGATCCCCGCCTTGCCAATGCTGAAACGGGGCAGGATAAAAGCAGAGGCGCCGGCCACTGCGGATTTCTTGAGGAAGCTTCTACGATTCAAGGGTGCCATGGGGGGACTTTGGGGTGATGATATTCAATTCGTCGCAACAACTCTCGCAGCGGCGCAAGCGCGCAGCTCCTCAAGTCTAGGTGAAGCATACCAACACCCCGCAAATCCGTCTACTAGTCGATCTGCTAGTTTTGCCGAAGCGCTGCCACGTACACCGTTTAGATCAAATCGCTGCGCAACGCCTTGGCCACCGCTCCCGTCTGGGACTGAACGTCCAGCTTCTGGTATATCCGCCCCAGGTGAAAGTTCACCGTAGCCGTGCTGATAGAAAGCTTGGCCCCAATCTCCTTCGAGGAAAGCCCCTCCGCCAATTGCTCCAACACTTCAATCTCGCGAGCCGATAGCCCAAAATCTTCGCGCACCACCGGTTTACGCACTTCGCCCAAGACCAGCTTCGCAACGCCCGCACCCAAGGCTGCCCCCCCCTTGATCACCTGCTCTAAGGCATTCACAATCTCTTGGACGCTGGAAGCTTTCAGCAGATAGCCCATGGCCCCCGCGTCGAGAGCACGCATTACCATCTCCTTCTTTTCCTCCACCGTGAGAACCAGCACGCTCACATCAGGATCGATAGCCTTGAGTCGCTCGATTCCTTCCACGCCGCCGATCTGCGGCAGGCCAAGATCCATCAGCACCACATCCGGACGTTCCCCGGACTCGATCGCCTCCAAAAACTTGATACAATTCGGAAAGGTGCGACTGCAGGTAATGTGGTCCTGCCGCTGCAACGAAATCTGGAGATTTCGACGGTAGCCGGAATCGTCCTCAACAATCCATATGTTAACAGGTGTCATCTAATTCGAACTTTGATAGCCGGAACGGTAAACCTTAAGCAATCCTTTAAGCGGGATGGTAAAGCCAACCGTGGTGCCCTTGCCAGGGCTTGTATTCAAAATAAAGGTACCATGCAACTCCTCCACCCGATCTCGCATGCTGTCGATTCCCCAACCGTCCCGCAATGCAGCAGAGTCGAAGCCACAACCATCGTCGCAAAGCTCCAAGCGAAAGGAGCTCCCGTTCAACTCAATTTCCAGCCGTACCCTCTTCGCCCCCGAGTGCCGGGCGCAATTGTGCACGGCTTCCTTGAAGAACAACATCAACTGCCGCCTCACCGCGAGCGGCACCTCCAGGTCCGGAGGCTCCACCTCGATCTTCACCTCCAGTTCGACCCCGCTGAGCACCCGTTCCGCCCGCTTCTTGAGATTGGGAACGAGCTCTGACATCTTGAGCGAACGCTTGTCGGTCATCCAAACCACGTCCATCAAGGACGCCGAAGCCTCTCTCGCCATCAGTACCAAGTCGCTCAAATCCCTCTGGGCATCGGGGCCACTCGTGTCCTGCTGCAAACGCTCCGCCACCAAGCGGACGCTTCCCAAGTTGCTGCCCACCTCGTCGTGCAAATCCTTGGCGATCGTACGCCGGAGCGCAGCAAACTTCCGCCGCTGCAGAAGCGCTCCCACTCCCACCACCACCAGCAACACGGATGCCCCCCCCCAAAGAGCGACGGACAAGCTTAGCTCTATTCCCTCGCTCCATCTCCTCGAAAGCGATCGCTTCGCTCCCTCGATGTCGTCCAACTCTCCCTGCAGGTCCCGACGCGCCGAAAGCTCGTCCAACCAAGGCAGTAGCGGGATCACCGTGCGCCCTCCTGAAAGGCCGTCGGTCAGCCGCTGCAAGGCTTCTTGATCCGAATCCGGCAACGACGGAGAAGTGACCCGCGCGCCTCTCGACATCGATTCCCTCGCCTCGGTGAGTTCGATTTCCCCGAAGCCGAAGGTCGAGGCTCCCTGATAAACGGGAAAGTCCTCGAAGGTCAGCCGCAGCCAGCGCCCTTCCCGCCCGCCAAGCAGAAGTCTGATTATGTTGTTGCCAGGATTCTGCAAATCCACCGGCCAGCCACCGAACAAGTGCTTCCGTTCCTCCGAGCCTTCGACGTCCCGAAAAATATCAAAGGTCATCGTGCCCGGAAATCCGTATCCAGGAACAAATACACCTTCCGGAGGCTGGGCCGGATAAAGCACCAATTCCCCGTTCCTGCGGTTCTCTCCCAAATCAAGCTCGATGACAATCGGCTCGGAAACGACCCCGTCGAAGCGCTTCACGAAATCCTGGTCGTATTGTCGACCGTCCGGATGCGGCTGCACCGGCAAGCCCATGCTCGTCTTCTGGTCGATCAAGTAATCCGAACTCCAAAAGGGAGGCGCGTCAAAGCTCCCCGACGTATTCACTTTATTGAGACGCCACAGATAAAAGCTCGCCCGCAAAGCCACTTCGTCCAGAGCGAAAAACTCCTTGTTCACCTCCACCTGCCCGCGATAGACCTCTAAAACGATACTCTCGTAGCGACGCGTCTCCAGCAATAAACGAACCGGCAACCTCCCTGGATCCGGAAAGTCTTTGCCCCGGTAGTCCACCAGCAAACGCTCCACCCCATCGAAGTCGATCCCCTTGATCTGAAACCGCTTCGGGAAACCGTAGCCCGGCATGTTCGGCTCCCGCCGATCCGCTGCGGGAACCAGATAGATCTCTTGCACTCCTCCCTTGTGCGGGACCTCGATCGTCACCGTCCAACGGGGCTTGTCCGGCAGAGTGTCTACCCGCGGCAAGTAGCTGCTGTGGTAGCCGTAAGCGTCGATTTGCAGGCTGTCCTCCAAGCTGGGCAACTCCTCCAGACGCTGCCGCAAGCGCTGCGACTCCTCATCCAGGGACTCCAAAGTCGCGGGGATATTCCAAAAGGGAACAGAGTTCGGATCGATCGCCCGTTTTTCCAGCAATGTCTCAGAGCAAGCTTGCCCCGTCATCAGCAAAATCGGCAAAACCGCTGCCCCTTTCGTAAGCCGTTTCCAAACCATTGCTGTCTTCAATCTCGAAATCCATCCCTTGCATCGAGTCAAAAGTGAACGCCTCGCCATCGAGCCGCTTCTATTCCACTACCCGTGCCCTAAGGATCCGCCAAAAAAAAGACCTACAAACCCGCCACCACAATCGCTGAAGCATTTTTACAAATCATCTCAAAACCCCTCATTTTTATTCCTTAAACTTTATTTTTGTCTCTATTTTTGTCCTTTAAGAAAATTTTTAACACTTTTTGGGGTTCTCAAAGATTGAAATTTTGGAAATACCGACCAAGCATCGGAGCCACAACGCTATGAGTTCCGACAAAAGCCAGCCCCCCGCATCCGCAAAACAGGACGGATTCGAAACGATTCCCCAAGACATCCTTGACCGCCTCACCCGCGTCGACATGCCGAGCGTCAAGGACGTGCCTCCCAGCGAGGAAACCCTGCAGGTCGCGGGCGAGACCATCCCCGTCTACCGCTGCGAAACGCTCGTGCTCGGCAGCGGAGCCGCCGGCATGCGGGCTGCCGTCGAAGCCAAGCGCCGCGGCATCGACGTGCTGGTCGCCAGCACCGGACTCTTCGCCGGCACTTCTGCTTGCTCCGGCTCGGACAAGCAAACCCTCTACACCGCCAGCACCGACTACAAGGGCGACAATTTCCTCAAGTACGCCCAAAGCCTCTGCGCCGGCGGCGGCATGAACTTCTCCACCGCCTACGTGGAAGCGGTCGGATCCATCGACGCCATCGGCGGACTCCAATTCATGGGACTCCCGCTCCCCCACGACGACCGCGGAGCCATCCTTCGCTACCAGACCGACCACGACGAAGCGGGCCGCGCCACCAGCTGCGGACCCCGCACTTCCAAGCTCATGGTGAAGGTGCTCTTCGACGAAGCCAACACCCTCGGCATGCGGATCCTCTCCAGCTGCAGCGGTATCCAGATCGTCAAGGAAAAGACCGAAACCGGCGAACGCGTTGTCGGCGTGCTCGCCACCCACCGCCCCGAAAAGCGCAATCCCTACGGCTTCGTTTTCCTCGCCTGCCAAGACCTCGTCATCGCCACCGGCGGCCCGGGCGAGCTCTACCGCGATTCCGTGTATCCACATCACTGCCACGGCGGCCTGGGAATCGCCCTCGAAGCTGGCATCGAGTTGACCAATGTTACCGAAAGCCAATTCGGCATCGGCACCCCACGCACCACGTTTCCCTGGAATCTCTCCGGCACCTACGTGCAAGTGATGCCCCGCGTGTATTCAGTCGACGAGGACGGCAAGGAGCACAACTTCCTCGCCCGCTACTACCGCACCACCCGGGAGATGGTTTCCAACACTTTCCGCAAAGGCTACCAATGGCCCTTCCACTCCACCCGTATGCTCGACTACGGCTCCAGTCTCCTGGACCTCGCCGTCTTCCTCGAGCAAAAGGCGGGCCGCAAAGTCTACCTCGACTTCCTCCGCAATCCGGATCCTGTCAACGAAGGCGAAACCTTCTCCCTCGACGACCTCGATCCCGACGTACGCGCCTATCTCGAAAACAACGAAGCCCTCTACGAGCTTCCCATCGACCGCCTCAAACGCATGAACCCGCTCGCCATCGAGCTCTACCGCATGCACGGCACCGACCTTTGCAAGGAGCCGCTGGAGTTCGCCATGAACAACCAGCACATGAACGGCGGCATCCTCATCGACGATTGGGGCAAGACCTCCCTCGAAGGCTGCTACTCGGTCGGCGAAGCCGCCGGCAGCCACGGCGTCACCCGCCCCGGCGGAGCCGCCCTCAACTCCGGCCAAGTCTTCGGCAAGCGCGTCGCCGTCGCCATCAAGCGCTCCCGCCTACAGCGCCAACCAAGGGAAGCCGACACCGCTAACGTCACCACTGCGCTCAGCAAAGCCCTCGAGACCGCTGCCAGCTTCCTCGATCCCTCCAACGGCAAGACCACCAACGAGGTCAAAAGCGAGATCCAAGCCCGCATGAGCGACCACGCCGGCATCATCTGCTCGGCAGCCGAAGTTTCTGCTGCTCTCGCCGCAGCCCGCAAGCTACGCGAGGAAGTGGAAGCCGACGGACTCCGCGTCTCCTCCCCTTCCCTAGTTGGCAGCGCCTTTCGTTGGCGCCACATGGCCATGGTTTCCGAAGCCGTGCTCACGGCCCTCGACCACTACATCCAAAACGGCGGCGGCAGTCGCGGAGCCCGCGCCATCTGCGACGACAAGGGAACCCGATGCCCAGAGGCCAAGGACGAGGATCTCAGCCGCTTCCGCTTCAAGGAAGAGCTGGAAAAAGACCGAGTGGAAAAACTCGTCGTCAAGCGCGTGGGCGACCGCTTCCCCATTAGCTCGCTCCCCGTGGACCTCACCCCCGAAGTCACCCGCGAGTTCTTCGAAAAAGGCTGGGGCCCCTACCTCATCAAGGAAGGTTGAGCTGTATCCGTAGCGCGGTACCAACCGCAGGGACATCACCCACTTCAGCCCGCGACAGGGCTCGAATCCAAGCAATTTGTAGGGCTGGCGCTCGTCGCCACGCCGCAGTGCAAGGGAAGCACCCTTCAGACGAATCGCGGCATGCCGCAAGCGGCAGCCGTACGTATTCACAAAAAAAGGACAACCTTCACCGGTCGTCCTTTTTGTTTAAATTGTTACTTGGAGCGCCCTTACTTCAAGTCGCTGATCGGGAAACCGTCCATGTCGTCGAAACGCTGGTTCTCACCGCCCATGCCCCAGATGAAGGAGTAGGAAGCCGTTCCGGCGCCGCTGTGGATCGACCAGCTCGGCGAAAGGGCCGCTTGGCGATTCTTGATCCACAATGGACGCGTTTCGTCCGGCTGCCCCATCAAGTGCAGGACTTGATTTTCCGGCGACACGTCGAAATAGAGATAGATCTCGGAGCGGCGGAAATGGGTATGCGATGGCATCGTGTTCCAAACGCTTCCAACCGCGAGCTCCGTGAAGCCCATCACCAACTGGCAGCTCTTGATGCCGTTTTCGTGGATGTACTGGTAAAGCGTGCGCTCGTTGCAAGTGTCCTTGGAACCGAGCTCCAACTTGTTCGCGTCCTCGATCTTGGCATGCGTCGTTGGGTACTCCTTGTGAGCCGGATAGCTCAGCAGATAAAAGGCTGCCGGATTCGCTTTGTCAGAAGAAGTGAATACAACCTCCTTCGAACCGCGACCGATGTAGAGACACTCGCGATTGGCCACTTCATACTTGGTCCCGTCCACCTCGATGGTACCCGCGCCGCCGATGTTGATCACGCCACCCTCGCGACGCTCGAAAAAGTAGTCGCAACGCAAGGCGTCGATCGAGCCGATCTTCAAGGGACTTTCCGTCGGGATGATGCCACCCGCGATAGCGCGGTCCAAGTCCGTGGCGTGCAGGATGATCTCGCCGTCTGCGAAAAGCTTCTCGATCAAGAAGTTGTCGCGAAGCTGCTGCGTGCCAAAGCTGCGGTACTCGCCCACGCTCGGAGAAAAGCGGTAGCTGATTGCTGGAAATTCATATTTGAACATAGCATCCAAAATGAGCCCAAAGGCAATGCGAGTCAACCCGCCAATTCTAGGGCCAACGCGACTTCGCCCTAATCGTGCCCGCCTAGGAGGCGCGACAGCTCAACAGCTGACTCGCGAACCATGCGGGCAAACTCCCGAGTGCGTTTTTTGGTGAAGCGAGCGCTTGAAGCGGTGATGCCGATACCAGCGCAAACCTCGGATCGGCTGTCGAACACGGGAGCCGCCACGCAACGTACCCCCACGTGATACTCCTCGTCATCGATCGCGTACCCAAGCTTCACCACCTTAGCCAACTCGCGCTTCAGCCCGTCTAGGCTAGTGATCGTGTTGGGGGTCAGCGAGACGCGATCCGCTTTCTGCAGGATCGAACTGAGCTCCTTGGCATGCCT
Source organism: Pelagicoccus enzymogenes (assembly GCF_014803405.1). NCBI lineage: Bacteria > Pseudomonadati > Verrucomicrobiota > Opitutia > Puniceicoccales > Pelagicoccaceae > Pelagicoccus > Pelagicoccus enzymogenes. The sequence goes on along the minus strand of NZ_JACYFG010000051.1, from coordinate 740,128 downwards.
GTTGGCCAAGAGCACTTTGCCAGTGGCGGAAGCGTGCGCATACGCTCGCGTGCCGGGACTGGAGGCGGCTCTCAAAGGATGCGGACACTCCGCCACCTCCACGATCAAAGCCCTGCCTTCGTCCCAAATCGCCAAGTGGCACGTCTCGTTGCTAGCCCGCGTCAACGCTTCCAAGATCGGTCGAGCCGCCGCCCTCAAGTCAACGTTCCCCGCAGCCTTCATCCCCAACGCAGCCAAAGCGCCTCCGAGTTGGAAGCCTGTTCCCTTGTCCTGCAAGAACCCTTCCGACTCCAAAGTCTTCACGATCCTCAATACGCTAGTGCGCGGCAACTTCAGCGCTTCCGCCAGCTCCGTCACGCTTTTGCTCACGTCCAGCTCGCCGAGAAAACGAAGGATGCGACAAGCATTCTTTAAGTTTGGGATGTTGTACTCAGGCATCCCTAACAGCCATGGACCGAGGCTCGGAATATGAACAGGAAAAACGATTCACATTTGAACGGAGCGACCCTCAGTGGACAAGAGTGTTGCCTAGGCTGCAAAAACGATCTAGCGCTCTCCGCCATGCTAGCCCCCTACCGCATCCTCGCGGCCGCACTTGCCACGGCCGCCTTCAGCGTGTCGCTCCCGGCGGAGCCTTTTGCCTCAGGACGCTTCGTCCCAGAACGCAAGGACGACTTCGCCTTCGAAAACGACAAAGTCGCCTTTCGCGTCTACGGCCCCGCCTTGCTCCAGTCCGGGGAGAACAGTGGCCTCGACGCCTGGCTCAAGCGCGTCGAATCGCCTATCATCGACAAATGGTACGCCGAGGCCGCCAGCGGCAAGTCCTACCACACCGACCACGGCGAGGGCTACGACCCCTACCACGTCGGCTCCTCCCTTGGAGTTGGCGGGCTGGCCCTCTTCATCGACGGCGAACTCGTCCAGTCAAACGTCTACCGCAGCTACCAAATCATCGACGAATCGCCTGAGCGATTCGTAGTGGAATTTGAATACATCTGGGACGGCCTCCCACAACAAGTCCGCGAGCTGCGCCGCGTCACTGTCGAGGGAGGATCCCAATTGATCCGCGTCGACAGCCAACTCTTCACCGACGGACAACCTGCCAAAGCCAAAGTCGCCATCGGCAGCGCCACCCACGACGGCAAGGCTGCCACTCACTCCGATCCCCAATCCCTATGGGTCGCCACCTGGGAAAACATCGACGGGGTCGGGCTCGGCACGGGAGTGATCGTCCCCTACCGCAGCGACAATAAAGTACTGCACCTGCAAAAAGAGGAGAAAGACCGCAGCCACATCCTCATCACCACCGAAACCGACGTCAACGGCCGCATCACATACTACACCGGTTTCGCTTGGGAAAAAGCTGGCGAAATCACCAGCTCAGCAGAATGGACCGACTACCTCAAGACCTATGCCGCAGCCCTTCCCGAACGCTTCAAGCAAAGCCTTCGCCACGGCCCGAACGCCACCACGAAGGACAAGCCTTTCCCTGTCAAAAGCCATCCTGAACCCGCCGCCTCCCTGCAGCAACTCGCCCTCGCCTCTCCCAGCTTCATCAAGCTGGCCATGGACAAAGTCATCGAGTTTCAGCATCAGGAGTTCGGCGACGACATTGCCAAGGACTGGAAGGTCGGCACCTTCTACACCGGAGTCTTCGCAGCCTACGAGGCCACCGGTGACAAGTCGTATCGAAAAAGAGCATACGAATGGGGCGAGCTCTCTGATTGGAAGATCAAAGAAAACCTTTTTCACGCCGACACCATTTGCATGGGCCAAACCATGCTCGACCTCTATTTGGAGAAACCGGACCCTCGCTACATCGCGGACCTGCAAAGCAAGATCGAAAAATACTTCGGCAAGCAGACCGTCACCGTCGACGACCTCGGCGGAGAAATCTTCAGGCACCTCGGCCTGCAAGAGCGGGAATGGTCCGGGCGAAACCTTTGGTGGTGGTGCGACGCCCTCTACATGGCCCCGCCTGTGCTCACCCGTTTGCACGCCGCCACCGGCGACGCGCGTTACCTCGAGCTCATGCACGACTTGTATTGGGATACCACCGACGCCCTGTACGATCCGCACGCCAAGCTATTCTATCGCGATCTCCGTTTCTTTCCGGACGGGACTAGCCAGGCCGAAGAATGGGCCGCAGTCCCCGAAAGCGAAAAAGTGTTCTGGTCCCGCGGAAACGGCTGGGTCTACGCCGGCTTGATTCGCCTGCTCGACTACCTGCCCCTCGACGATCCCTACCGGCCACGCTATCTCCAACTCTACCGCGAGATGACCCAAAAACTCGTCACCCTCCAAGGCTCCGACGGACTGTGGCGCAGCTACCTCAACCGCCCCGACCTCGAGCAAACTCCCGAAACGAGCGGCACCGCCTTCTTCGCCTATGGATTGCTGGGAGGAATCAACCGCGGATTCCTCGACGAAAAAAGCTACTTGCCCGCCGCCCTCCGCGCCTGGCAAGGCCTCGTCAGCAAATTGGACAATCACGGCAAGCTCGGCTTCGCCCAGCTCGTCGACTCCATGCCGCGTCAAGTGCGCCCCGACAACTCCATCGACTACACCCACGGAGCCTTCTTGCTGGCCGCCAGCGAGCTCTACAAGATGGAGGTCGACGCCGACACCCTTGCCCGCATCCGCCCCGAACACGAAGCCAAGCTCATCATGCCCAACGCCGCCTGGACCTGGTACAACGACGAACGGGCAATCCTGCACGGCGACAGGCTCTACCTCGGCGGCGTCGACGACCAAGGCACGGTGCGGGCCCACTCCTACGCCATCAATCCCCGCGGCGGCCGCTTCCTGCAAAACGAACCCGCCGCCCTGAGTTCCTGGAAAGACAAGGACGACCACGACAACCCCTCCTTCGTCGTGCACGGCGACACCCTTCTCGCCGCTTACTCGACCCATCATATCGAAGACTTCTGGAACTACCGCATCGAATCCCTCGCCAAAAAGCGCAACGGCACTTGGGACAGCACCGAGCAAAGCTTTCCAGCAGGTGCCCGCTCCACCTACGCAAACCTCAACAAGCTCAGCGGCGAAAACGATCGCATCTACAACTTCTACCGGGCCATCGGTTTCAACCCCAACGTAGCCTGGACCGACGACGGCGGAAAAACCTGGCAAGGCGGCTTCGAATACCTGCGTTCCGGCGACTCCCGCGTCCGCCCCTACTGCAAGTACTCGAACGACGGCACGAACCGTATCGACATTCTCTATACGGACGGACACCCCAGAGAAGAAAGCGCCAACAACGTCTACCACATCTACTATAGCGACGGCACCTTCCACCAATCCGATGGTACGATCATTCGAACTCTTGATGCAATCCAAGCCGGCAATCCCATCCGCCCCAAGGAGGGAACCCTCGTCTATCGCGGCGATTCCTTCGGCCGCGGATGGACCCATGACCTCGAATACGGCCAGGACGGCACGCTCACCGCAGCCTTCATCACCTCGCCCGACGGATCGGAAGGCAGCGACCTGCGCTACTGGACCGCCAACTGGGACCCTAGCTCAAAGACCTGGTCAACACATGAGATCGCCTACGCCGGCAGCTATCTTTACGATCGCGAACGCCACTACGCTGGTGGCATAAGTATCGATCCCGAGGATACGAAGAGGATCTACATATCGAGCAACGTCATTCCTGAAACCGGAATGCCCAACGACACCGGACGCTACCAACTGTATCGCGGACGCGTCGATGCATCCGGCTCCGTATCCAAGTGGGAACAACTCACCTTCGACCCGGACCAAGACAACCTGCGCCCCTTCGTCCCTCGAGGACACAGCGGTGGCACGAACGTACTCTGGCTGCGCGGCCACTATTACACCTATCGAGACTACCAGACCGACATCTACGGCATCGGCTTCTAGCTTCAGACGAAAAGGCTTGGCGAATCGCCAAGCCTTTTTCGTATTCAATTTTTGGTGCGATAGTCCAGAAACAGCTTCGCCCTCAAACGACGGAGCAATTCCACCGTCAAGCGCGTCCCCTCGTCTTCAGTCAAATGCTCCCCTTCATATTCAGCGCTCGCCAAGCCGCGGAAGCCTCCGTCTAGGGCGGTTCTCAGACAAATCTCGAAGTCCACCGTCGTCTCGTTGCCAGCCGCATCGAAATCGTAAGACTTGGCGCTCACAGCTCGGGTAAACGGAGCCAGGTCCAGCATGCCCTGCAAGGTATCGTAGCGGCGCTGAGGAACGTGACCCCAACCGCCCATGAAGAAGTTGTCGAAATCCGTAAAGGCTCCCACCTTGGAATGCCCTGCCATCTCCAGACACATCGCCAGCCAGGCGCCGTTGCTGCTAGGATGACCATGGTTTTCTACCAGCACCTCGAGCCCCCTGCTTTTCGCCGCATCCCCCAGAGCGTGCAAACTTTCCGCAGCGTTGCGGCAAAGCTCTAGATAGGAGCCATCACCATAAGCATTCACTCTCAGATAGCGACACTCCAGCTCAGCCGCCGTATCCATCCATTGAATATGCTCGGCGATAGATCGTTGCCTTACCCGTCGATCGCTCGCCCCGATGTTCGGCAATTGATCGCACATCAAAACGCCGAATCTAACGCCCTCGCCTGCAGCCCGTTTCTTGAATTCAGCTAGCCAAGGAGCATCGTTTCCATGGCCGAACCACAGGATGTTCACCAAGTCCACCAAATGAACACCAAGGCTGCTCGCCTTGCGAACGATGTCCCGAGGATCTAGGGAACCTTGCAGAACCCTATCCGGATCGCTTTCCAACGTTTTGACAAACCAGGCGTAATTATCTCTCGACTTACCGAAAATGGCACGGTGATAGGACCACTGCGAAAGCGATATATCAAACAGCTCCTCCTCCTTTCCGGGGAGACTCAGGTTTTCGGAACGTTTCGGCGATATACTTTTCGCGTATCCAGATTTTCCAACAATTCCAGCAGCCGCCAAGGCCGCGCACTGGGCAACAAAGGTTTTTCGGTCCATACTCATGAGGTGCAGGGGCAGTAGCTAGCTAAACTCACCCTCAATCCGAACTGCTTCAAGCAAATCCCTTCCCGTTCCCTACGCTCACCTAAGAGCCCTTTATGTTGAAACGGGAGACGCCAACGCCCAAAAAAATCACTAGCTATCGAGCGATTATTGAGTAGCTTTGAAACACGAGCAACGTCATCACTACGCACAATGGCCAAGAAAAAAAAGAATACCCTGCAGTCCCATTTAACTGACGCCGTTTCATCGATCGGAAAACTCGTATCCGCGCCACTCCACTTCGTTCGCCCGCCCAAACCGACAGTCGCCCGCAAAATCGCCTCCTCCCCCGGCATCGAACACGCCAAAGGCGTGGACGTCCCGCCAGAAGACGGCTCCATCCCCATCCAATGTATCGACTTCGGAAAATCCGGCTGCGAGAAAACGGACTTCCGCAACGTCACCGACCTCATCGCCCACCCTCGCCCCGAATGGGGTGGTTTCCGATGGATCAATATCGAAGGCCTGCACCCGTTCATCATCAACGAACTGCGCAAAACCTATGAGTTCCACACCCTCGCGGCCGAAGACGTTCTCCACACCCCACAGCGTCCCAAGCTAGAACTCTACGATACGCACACCCTCATCATCGTCGATATGGTACGCCTCAAAAACGAGGCCCTCACCAGCGAGCAAGTAAGCATAATCGTCATCGGCGACACCCTTATCACTTTCCAGGAAACTCCAGGCGACGTTTGGGACCCCATTCGCACACGTCTCCAAAATCCGGATGCGCGATTCCGTCGCTACCCGCTCTGGTACCTCGCCTACGCCCTCATCGACGCCATCGTCGACAACATCTACCCCATCCTCGAACGCTACGGCGACGTGCTTAACGATCTTGAAGAACAGGCAATGGAAGATCCTAAGCCTAGCATCCAGCAGCACATCTACCTCATCAAGCGCGAGCTCTACGCCCTACGGCGTTCCTTCTGGCCCGTGCGCGAACTCACCAGCAAGCTCACTTTCGACGAGACCTCGCCCGTGGAAAAGAAAGTCCGCGTATTCATGCGAGACGTACACGACCACTCTCTGCAGATCATCGAACTCATCGAAAGCTCTCGCGAAATGTGTAACAGCCTGCAAGATTTCTACATATCGGTCGTTTCGAATCGCATGAACGAAGTCATGAAAGCGCTCACTATCATGGCTAGCCTCTTCATGCCGATCACCTTCTTCGCCGGCATCTACGGCATGAACTTCGAACACATCCCGGAGCTCGGCTGGCAGTATTCCTACCCCGTCTTCTGGGGACTGTGCATTACCACCACCATCGGTCTTCTTTGGTACTTCAAACGCGAGGGCTGGATCGGCAAAAAGTAGGGCCGGTTTCTTGATAGCTTGATCCTACAATTCCAAGCGGACCTGTTCCAACTGCGGGAAGCCCTCGTATGTTCCTACCTGCTGGTTGACGGCGATGAAGTATGCCTCATCGACGGAGGCTTTCTCAGAGGAATACGAAACATCTCGAATTGCTTGTCTCAGCTAGGACTCGGTTGGGAAAACATAACAACCATCCTGCTCACGCATGGACACCTAGACCACACTTACAACCTCGCAAAAATCCAAAAAAGGAGCGGTGCAAAGCTCTACGCCCATCCCCTTGACGCTCCGCACATCTCCGGACGCTACCCTTATCGCGGAATTTCGCGTACCTGCGGTCTATTGCAAAAATGTGGACGCATCTTGTTCGGCTTCACGGCTCCCCAGCCAACCCACGCGCTCGCACACGAAAAATCGATTCCCTTCGGTGGAGGCATCCAAGTTCTACATACTCCAGGCCACACCGAAGGCCACTGCTGTTTTCATTGGCTGAAGCGCAAGACGCTCTTTGCGGGCGACTTGTTCGCTACAAGCAGCAAACGGACCTTTCTTCCACCCTCTTTCCTCAACAGCTGTCCCGAGCGCTATCCGCGGAGCCTCCGACTCATCGCAAAACACGAGGTCGAAGGCATGCTTAGCAACCATTGCGACAAAGCTCCGCCTAAGGTTCAGCAAGCTCGGTTTCTCGAGCTCGCCAGCAAGCCCGCCTTCCCCGGTTTCGCGGCTCCTTACAAGTAAGCGGCCAAAAACGTGTGCACCGACTTCTTCGGGGTCTTGCAGAGCTTTTGCATGAGAGCGAAGGGAGCATCGAATATCCCATGTCGGTCACCGATTGTATCCAACATGCGGAGCCAGATCTTCGCCGTCATTTCCGAATCGTAGAGAGCGCGGTGAAACGTCCCATCCGTTGGTATCCCCGCGTAGTCGACGAGACAGCTCAGCCGGTGGTTAGGCGCATCCTGAAAAATTCTCCGAGCCAGCAACATCGAACAAGTAAAGTCCCCGGAACGACGCTGCGAGATACGAGCAAGTTCCGCGTCCAGAAACCGTTGGTCGAAAGAGGCATTGTGAGCCACCAGATTGCTGCTTCCCATGAAATCGAAGAAACGCTCCATCACGACCTCGCAAGGATCTGCGGTCACTAGCATCTCATTGGTAATCCCCGTATAACCCTCGATAAAGGGATCGATACGACGCCCCGGATTCATCAATTCCTGAAAGCGTCCCGTCACCTCCCCGTTTTCGATTCGCACTGCCCCGATTTCGATAGCCCGATCTCCCATGCCCGGAGAAAGCCCCGTCGTCTCGAAATCAAGCACCACCACTGTATCCGCTCTACTCATACAACTACTTCTACCAAATAGGAAATAGATCGACCGAAACCACTTCCCCATTTGGGAGCGTAACAGATATGTGCTTCGTCTCTGGAGTGATGACAATGTGGTCGTAAGACTCCCCCGCAACTGAATTGATTCCCTCCCCCAACTCGCTCTCTCGAATTTGAGCGAAAGAAATCGACTCAGCCTCCGATTCAACAACGATGAGTGCAGCAGCCATGTTGATTTGCCGCAAGTTGCTCGTGATCGCACTGCGTCGGGCAACAGCTCGAAATTGCCCCACCGTTGGCACAATAACCGCCCCCGAAATGGCAAGAGCTGGAATGACGGAGAGTTGCTTGTAAGAGTAGCCCGCGTGCTCAATCGAATGGATACGGTTTTCAGATCGATACACGACCCAGGCGACCGGTTTGGTGAAATCTCCCACTCCGAAATCTATGATGGACTCGGCCACCTCATTGAATTCTTCCTGCTTAAGCGAATGGATGACCTCTCCAAGCATTAAATCAATTGTAGAACTGGAGTTATAGCTGAAAAGGAGAGCTTTTCGGGGTAGGTCAGCATAGAAACTTTGGAACGTTTCTGTTCCCACTAAACCTCCGTCCGTCACTCCAGGAACGACCCATCCATCGTGCGTAAATAGGATCAGATTCCCCGTTGCCTCTTCTGTGGAAGCATAAAAAGCTTCCGTGTCACCGTTCGACAATGCTGAGAGGTCCCAAATCCTGCGACCGTCCTCAGTCTCAACTTCTTTTACGACCCCAGCTTTACTTACGTCCTCGAGGTAACGAGCCCCTAAAGTCCCAGCATTCTCGATCGAAATCCAAAGCTTAACCTCTGGGTCTAGCCCATCCGGTTTTTCGAGTTTTTGGACGATGTCAATCTGTCCAGAAAACGCATAAAGCACGTCCATCGTCTGTATATCACTGTACGGCAGAGGACGACTAAGAAGCGATTGCCAAGATTCCTTCAGCTCCCTTAAGCCCGTCGATGCGACAAGCGAGTCCAGCAGCGCCTTGGTTGCCTGAGCATCGAGCCGGATTGAGTATGCTAAAGTCGCATCTTCCGGAGCAAGCTCCGCAGCTCGAAAGCGAATGGGTTGCTTTCCTAATATTTCGAAAATGCCGCCCGGTTCATCTGTAAAGCTCAATACAGTTTTGTTTCTGACGATCTGGTTCTCGAGTTCTACAGAACTGGCCGCCACGCTTTGGAATCGATCCAGACCAAGACTAGCGAAGAGATCCGAGAAGTTCGCACCTTGCTCCCGAAGCGCCGGGAAGTGTTCGGAAAAAGCTGCATACAGTTCCTGCAACTTTCCAGCTAGCTTCTCCCCGTCCCCTTCGAAACTTGCGTATCCTACAAAAGTTCCATCCGTATCCAAAAAATCGGACACTTCTGAAAAACTGTTTTTTCCAGAGAGTAGAAGAGGACAGTAAAGAACAACAAACAGTATATGGAAAGTAACAATCTTCAAAGACTTCATGAGAACTACCCCTTCTTCAGCCAGTTAAGCTGCACTCCGGTGCCAGATCCCTTTTTTGGTTTCTTGGGCAAGGCCCCTTGTATGTACTGCAGCAATACGCCACGCCCGGCGCGTTCGACAGAGGAACAAGGAATCATCTCCACGGAGCGAAGCCCTAGAGCATCCAAGGTCTCTCGATAAATCTCCATATTCCGCCTCCAAACGTCTTCCTGCACTTCGTCCGTTTTCGTGAACACCATTACATGCGGCACCGGGCATTCCTCCAGCCAATTGAAGAATCCAAGGTCGATCTCAGTCGGTTCAAAGCGGGCATCCACCAGAGCGCAGATCAGCTTCAGCTGAGGACGCCCCATCAGGTACTCGCTCACGGCAATGTTGAAGTCAGACTGCTTGCCCTTCGAAACCTGAGCATAGCCGTAACCGGGAAGGTCCACCAAGTTCCACCACTTGTTCATGGTGAAGAAGTTCAGCAGCTTGGTCGCACCCGGCTTCTTGGACACCTTCGCCAAGCCTTTTTGCTTGGTCAGCATGTTGACCAGAGACGACTTCCCCACGTTAGAGCGCCCGATAAAGGCGACCTCCGGCAAAGAAGAACGCGGGCAATCCTCCAAATTCTTAGCGCTGGTCAAAAACTCCGCTGATTCGATCTTCATGTTTCGGACAAAAGGGTCTCCCTCCTCCTAGGTCAAGGTAGTGTCCACGGAGTCTCCGGACATCTCCCCCGGCAATTCCGGCACCCCGCAAAACTTCGCGTTGGACACCTCCCCGATTTCTCCCCAAAACCGTTCGCCTTATGAACATTTTGGAAGATCTACAGTGGAGAGGACTCTACACAGACTGCACGGCGCTCGAAGAGCTCACCAAGCGTCTCGAAGAAGGACCCATCACCCTATATGCAGGCTTCGACCCGACCGCCGACTCCCTGCACGTGGGCAACCTCGTTCCGCTCATCGCCTTGCGACGCTTCCAAAACTACGGCCACAACCCCATCATTCTCGCCGGCGGAGCCACCGGCAGCATCGGCGACCCCTCTGGAAAGAAGGCGGAGCGCCAGCTGCTCACCAAGGAGCTGCTCGCCCACAACGTGGCCTGCGTAAAGCAGCAGCTCGTCAAGATCCTCGACTTCTCCGAAGAGCTCCCGAACACCGCTCGCCTCGTCGACAACGCCGACTGGTTCGGCCCCATAGGCTTCATCGAGTTCCTGCGGGAGACTGGCAAGTACTTCACCGTCAATTCCATGATCGCCAAGGAGAGCGTCAAGTCCCGCCTCGGCGGCGACAACGAAGCCGGCATCAGCTACACCGAGTTCTCCTACATGCTGATCCAAGGCTACGACTTCTTCCACCTCAATGACGCCTACAACTGCGAGCTGCAGATCGGCGGCTCCGACCAATGGGGCAACATCACCGTCGGCACCGAACTCACCCGCAAGAAAGCCGGCAAGTCCGTCTACGGCCTGACCTTCCCCCTCATCACCAACGCGGACGGATCGAAGTTCGGCAAGAGCGTGGGCGGAGCCATCTACCTCGATCCCGCCCGCACCAGCGTCTACCGCTTCTACCAATTCTTCATCAACGTCGACGACCGCGACGTGATCAAGTTCCTCAAGTACTTCACCTTCCTCAGCCACGAGGAAATCGACGCCCTCGAAGCCGCCCACAACGAAAATCCCGGAGCCCGCGAAGCCCACCGCGCCCTCGCCTTCGAGATGACCAAGCTCGTGCACGGCGAGGAAGCCACTAGCGACGCCATCAACGCCTCCAAGATTCTCTTCGGCGGCGGCCTCGAAGGCATTTCCGAGAACGCCCTCGCCCAAGTCGCCAGCGAGGTCCCCAGCGCCACCATCTCCAAAGCCGAGTTGGAAAGCGAAGATGGCATCTCCATTCTCGACGCCCTCGTCACCGCCGGGCTCTCCCAGTCCCGCAAGACGGCCAAGAAGGACCTGCAAGGCGGCGGCGTAAACGTGAACAACGAACGCGTGCAAGACCTCGGCTACCAGCTCACCTCCGCCGACGTGCACTACGGCAAATACATCCTGCTCCGTCGCGGCAAAAAGAACTACGCCGCGTTGATCGTGGAGTAGAGCAATCTTCATCTTCTTCTCCTTCAATTTTCAGGAGAAGAAGGAGATAAAGAAGCAGAAGAAGATTTCTAACTTCATATTTCCACCCTCATACTTCATCCTTTCACCCCATGGCCACCTACGTTTACGAGACCATTCCCCAGTCTGCTGACGAGAAGCCAGAGCGCTTCGAGATCCAGCAAAGCATGAAGGACGACGCCCTCACCGCGCACCCCGAAACCGGGAAGCCCATCAAGCGGGTCATCGTCGGCGGTTACGGCTTCTCCATAGGAGGCAACGCCCCGACTCCATCTTCCGGCGGACACTCCTGCGGCGGTGGCGGCTGCGGCTGCCATAATTAGGTAGGAGCGACCTTGGTCGCGATTTTTCAATTCCAATCGCGAGCAAGCTCGCTCCTACCATGCCTCCCCTCAAAATCGCCCTCATCGAGCCTTTCTTTACCGGCTCGCACCAACGCTGGGCGGAGGAGCTGCAACAACACTCCCGCCACCAGATCGACCTGTTCACCCTGCCCGGTCGCAGCTGGAAGTGGCGCATGCACGGAGCCGCCGTCACCTTGGCAAACCAGCTTCTGTCGCGAGAAACTCAATACGATCTCCTGCTCGCGACCGACATGCTCGACTTCGCGGTATTCCTTGCTCTCGTCCGCACCCGCTACGCCTCCACCCCCACCGCCGTCTATTTCCACGAAAACCAGCTCTGCTATCCCTGGTCGCCTCGCGACGCCGACGTAAAAAAGTCCCGCGACCTGCACTATGCCTTCATCAACTACACCACCGCCCTTGCCGCGGATCACGTGTACTACAATTCCCAATACCATCGCGACGCCTTCGTAAACGCGCTGCCCAAGTTCCTGGACCGCTACCCCGACCACCGCAACAAAAGCACCATCGCAAGCATCGCCGCCAAGAGTCTCGCCCTTCCTCTCGGCATGGACCTAAAAGCCTTCGACGCCTTCAAACCGAGCAAGCGCGTCCCCAACAAAGTCCCCCTCCTCCTCTGGAACCACCGCTGGGAATACGACAAAAACCCGCGAGGCTTTTGCCAAGTCCTCTTCGCCCTCGCCGACCAAGGCATCGATTTCGAAGTGGCGCTCCTCGGCGACCGCTTCGACGAAGAACCGGAGTACTTCGCCCACGCCCGCAAAAAGCTCGGCCGCCGCATCATCTCGTATGGCAGAGCGGATACCTTCGAAGACTACGCCACTTGGCTTTGGAAGGCGGACATCCTGCCCGTCACCTCCCGCCAAGACTTCTTCGGCGGCAGCGTGGTGGAGGCCATCTACTGCGGCTGCCATCCCATCCTGCCCAAACGATTGTCCTATCCGGACCACATTTCACCAAACGAGTATCCAGACAGTTACTACGAAAACCAAACCCAAGCCATCAAGCAACTGGCAAACCTCATCCAATCGAGACACTGGAAACAAAAGTCACCCTACGCGGACACCATGGCCCGCTACGACTGGAAGCGTTGCATCGCCCCCTACGACGACAGTTTCGCCCAAGCAGCGAAACAGATGTAAACCGAAGCGCCGAAGCACAGCGACAACCCTCACTTTAGTCGTCGGCCACGGTACAGGATCTATACGCTGCGGACGCTGGCTAAAGCTCAGCGCTACGAGACCTACTTCAGCTCCACTACATAACAAGTGTTGAGGTTGTTTATGAGGTACTCGTAGGTGAAAAATCCATACCCGCCCGCGCCCCAATCATCGCCCCAGGAATTCCGAAAGATGAACTTGGCGTTTTCGATATTCCCATCCTCGCAACGATAGCCAATTATCGTCACGGCATGGCCACCGTTTGGCGCAACGGGCTGCTTGCCGAGCACGCTCGTATGAGCGATACGCGAGTAAGCAGGCCAAGATACGCCCACTACGACTGGCATGTTTCCGTTAAGAACATGCACAATGTTTTCGATCCCTTGGCGCGAACCGCTTCCGGGAACAACAAACGGACTAAAGTCCACTGTATCCAATATCGAATACGGTTGATCGGATTGCCGCTCTTCCCGTGATCGCTCGAGAGCTAGGCCATGTCCACGGATCGCTTGGAAAACGTGCTCCAAAGCGAAGCCCAAATCCAGTCCGTTGCGCCTTCCCGTTTCCGAGTCGAATCCCACAGCGTCCGGTCGCCCTAGAGATCTCGAGGTCGTGTTTATCAAGTAACTTTCAGACAGGTTGAGGGCGCGGCCATGACCTTCGGCAAACTGGTATTCCAAAGCAGCGATGATCGCATGTACCGAACAGCTCGGCCCGCTCTGGCTTCGGATGCGAATCCCATGCCGACGAAACCGATCTCGAAGATCGACCTCCGTTTGCAAAGCGGGTTGCGTTCCAAATCGGGCGAAGGCTCCACTCGCAGAAGCGCCACGAGCGCTCGCAAGGCGACGAGCCTCTCGCGCCTGAGCAGCTTTCGCTTTCGCAATCCGGTCGAGCTGAGCTTGCGCCTGCTTTTGGCGCTGAGCCGCCAAAGCCGCGTCACGATCCGCGGCAAGGGCAGCATCGTATCCATACTTCAATTGAATTTCCGGAGGCAGCTTTGAAAGAGGAACTTGGGCGATGCCCCCCGAATGGCGGATAGACAAGGATGACGCGTTGGACGAGAGCACAATCACCCTTTGATAGATATCGCTCCCTACTTCCAGTTGCTCGTAGCTATCCGCAGCGAAAACGGTGGATGAGAGAAACAGGAAAATTAGCAGCAAGTCCTTTTTCATGAGCAAGAAGTGGATCCCCTATATACTTCGGATTTCAGGAGTGTATCTTCAGCCCGGCACAAAAAAGACGCGCCCCACAGAGGGGCGCGTCCTAGAAGTGTTCTATGAGCTCGCTTCAGTTAGTTGTCCCACATGTCAGCGAAGGCATCGTCCTTCACCGCGCTGTTCTGGCGAGAGCCGGAAGAGCGAGACGGAGCCGCGTCGAACGCGTTTTCGACGGGAGCTGAATAAGAGCTGTGAGTCTTGGCTGCGGACTTCTTGCTGGAACCACCATTGACCACTGCAACGAGGTCCTGGATCGTGCGCTGCATGCTGTTCGACTGCTCGAGCAATACGCGGCTGGAGGATGCGGTCTCTTCCGCTCCGGCTGCGTTTCGCTGAGTAACGCTGTCCATGTTGTTGATGGAGGTCTGGATGAGGCCGACGCCACGGTTCTGCTCGGCAGAAGCATCGGAAATTTGTCCCACGATCTCGTCCATCTTTTGCGTGTGGCTCACGATGGTTTGTAGATTCTCGGCTACGCGCTGGTTAATCTCAACGCCACGCTCGGACTTCTGTACAGAGTTCTCGATCTTCTGGGCTGTGATCGAAGCCGCTTCCGCGGAGCGATGAGCCAGACTGCGAACTTCGTCGGCCACCACTGCGAAACCTGCTCCAGACTCGCCAGCGCGGGCCGCTTCCACCGCCGCGTTTAGGGCGAGGATGTTGGTCTGGAAAGCGATTTCGTCGATGGTCTTGATGATGTTGGCAATGTTGTCGGAAGATTCCTTGATGTCCTCCATGGCCGTGATCATGTCCTTCATGGACTCGGCGCCAGACTCCGCAGCAACACGGGCTTCGCTGGCAAGCTTCTTCGCGTTTTCGGCGTTCTGGGCGTTCTTTTCGGTCATGGCATTGACCTCCTCGAGAGAGGAACTGGTTTCCTCGATGGAGGCAGCCTGTTCAGAGGAGTCGCGGGCAAGCGCTTCGCTGCTTGCGGAAACTTGCTCGGAGGCCACTAGGGTCTCGGCCGCGGCGCCTTGGAGGCGACCCACGATCTCGTCGATGCTGCGAGTAATTCCGCGAACGACGTACCATCCGCCTACTGCGCCGATGGAGAGACCAACCAGGCTGATGAGAGCGACAGAAAAGTTAACAGTGGCCTGCAGGCTTTCGGCGTTCTCCTTCAATTCAGCCTGATGTTCAGCGATCGTATCCTGAAAGACTTCCATCTTCTTGACGAACTGAGGACCGACTGGGCGAAGCTCTTCAGCATCGATCTCAACGATGCTCTTCAAGGTCGCAGCCAATTCATCGACACCCTTGGAGAAGCCGGCGGCCACTTCGATGCTTTGAGCGAGCACGCGTTCCTTGAGCTCGTCCTTCAGGCTTTCGTCGAAGTCGACGTTCATCTGATAGTCGTCCTTGAGGACACCGAGCTTGGAGGAGAGTTCTGCAACCTTCGCCTTGGCCTCGGCGATGTCTTCCTCGTTGTACTTCACGATCACGCTGTTGATTGCGGACCCAGCTTCGAACATGCTTTGCAATGCGGAAGAAGTCGCGAAGGCACCCGCGATGTCGCCCTTGGCTTGGTCAGCGGCCAGCAGCTCTTTGAGCATGTCCTTGATCTCCCTGCCACCTGGGCGCACGACCTCGTCGAGAAGCTGGCTTTGCTTGCCCTTCAGGTCGACGATTTTGCTGAACGCGCTGTTGTAACCTTCCATCAGTGCCGTCGCGTCTTTGAGCGCCTTGCGGGCCTTGTCGTTGTTCGCTTCTCGGGTGAACTTCTCGAGGTCCGACGACAAGGTGCTGTACATCTCGAGGTGATGCTCGACGTGTTCAGGATTGGTCGTCGTTAGGTACTCGGCGATGTTGGAGCGCATCGACAGAGCGACGTTAACTTTGTCGGAGGCAGCATTGCCCTCTTCGACGCTTTCGGAAAAGTCTCCGAAAGAGCTGTTGAGCTTCGAAACCGCGACGTAAGACACGGCTGCGAGCACAACGAAGAAGGTAAGAGCTATCGCGATGGTGAAGCCAATTTTTTTGGCAAGTGACATTGAGCTCATTTTACAGGTGGGATGTGATGTGTTGCTTAGGTTGTGAGATTTATAAGGTGTAGTCTCCTAACGGATACTAGCTTACAGGAACCTCCTCGACCGGAGGGGGCGGCGGGGTATTTACAAACTTGAATGGGATGCGAAGCTTTGAGCGAACCGACTTTCCTCCGACCTTGGCAGGTTCGAAGATCCAAGTCTTGGCAGCTTCCAAGGAGGGAACTTCTAGGCCTAGGTGAGTCGACTTCTTGATTGATGCGTGTATGACTTGGCCTGCTTCGTTCAACACGAGGTCGACCGAAACCAGGCCTTTAAATTCTTCGGCCAAAAACTGCTCGGGCAGTTTCGGCATCGAGCTGGACTTGATTGATGGCTGAACGTCCCACTTCGTGTACACATCCACCTTATGCGGATTTTCCTCAGCCCACGCCCCGATAGCGGCTTGCGAGCTTGCATCGAACTCGGAGAGCGACGCGTTCACCCTCTCGTCCCCGACCGTCAGGTACACGACTCCATCTAGAACTTTGTATACCTCGCCATCATAGGCAGTGCCGTCGGACTTTGTGTACACCTCCGCAAACGAGGCAGCGACGGAACAGATTCCGACAACGGCAACGGCGGCGATGCGTGTAAACTGGGCTTTCATGATCGAGTTCGGGATGTACTTAATGCCGGCTGAGTATGGAGCGCGGACACAGTGAGATCGGTCCCGCCTATGGAAGCTTAAATCGCTTTTGCTACTCACCTCCCAAAATCAGTGAAAACAACTAGACCCTGTCGCCGATTCGCTGGCTAATTAACAATCGCTTAACGCAATTTCACCCGAACGCGTCTCCTGGGGAATAAAGACGCCACTCCGTTGCTCTCATGGGAAACCATTCACTGACCTATGATAACCAGAACAATCGTATTCCTTAGCTCGCTCTTTCTGCTCGCCAACATCGCCCAATCGAAGCCGCTTGATGTCACTCAGCCTCAAGTGGTGGGACTGTACTTCAACGCATCCTGGTGCTCCGCCTGCAAGATGTTAGACCCCCAATTGCAAGCGGCATCAGAAGACCTGAAGAAGAGCCCTTTCTTGCTGGTGAAGCTCGATGTATCGAACCGGGTTACCCAACATCAAGCAGGCATGCTGGCCTCCGCAATCGGCTACGGGGACCTCTACTCCCAAACCGGCGTGAAGACCGGATTCGTCATACTGCTCGACAGCGAGACGGGCGAGGAAATCGGGCGCATCACCAAGGACGAGGACGCCGCCGCAATCGTCAACAAGGTAAAGGCCCTCACAAAGGCCTGAGGTTTCGAGCCTCCCCAAACGACATTAAGAATGTAAAAGGCGCGTCCCTTCTGGGGACGCGCCTTTCTTTTAAGATTCGCTTTCGAAGCGCTACGACGACTAGGCGCCGAAGCTGGCCTTGAGGAAGTCGAGGTCGATCTCCGGGTAGAGCACGAACTCGTCGAGCAAAGCCTTCACGCGACCGCGGGCTTCCGCGATCACTTCGTCGGACAACTCGTACTTCACCTTGCTGGGCTGGCCGGCGTTCTTGCCGCTGGCGATGGTAGCTGGCTTGGTGTTGGAGAGGATCAGCTTGAAGATGGATGCGATTTCCTTCATCTGCTCTACGCCCATGCCGAGCGAGGTGACAGCGGGAGCGCCGACGCGCAGGCCGCTGGTGTAGTGCGGGCCGTTCGGGTCGAAAGGAAGCGAGTTCCGATTGAGGGTAACGCCCGCTTCGCGCACTGCGGCTTCCGCTTGACGGCCGTTGAGGCCGAAGCTGGTCACGTTGATCAGGAGCAAGTGATTGTCCGAACCGCCGGTCGCGATGGTGAGGCCTTCGTCGATCATGGCTTGGGCAAGAGCGCTGGTGTTCTCCACGACCTTGGCCGCGTAGGCCTTGAACTCTGGCTTGAGCGCCTCCTGGAAGGCGATGGCCTTGGCCGCCATGACGTGCGGAAGCGGACCGCCGATGACGAGCGGGCAGCCCTTGTCCACGAACTCAGCAAACTCCTTCTTGCAGAGAACGATACCGCCACGAGGTCCGCGCAAGGTCTTGTGCGTGGTGGAGGTAACCACGTCCGCGAAGGGCATCGGGTTGAAGTCGCCTTCGAACACGTCGCCCGCGACCAAGCCGGCGAAGTGCGCCATGTCTACCATCAAGACGGCTCCCACCTTATCTGCGATCTCCCGCATGCGGCGGAAGTTCATCTTGCGCGGGTAAGCGGAATAGCCGGCGAGCAGGATGAGCGGCTTCACCTCTTCCGCTTGCTTTTCGAGGGCATCGTAGTCGAGCAAGCCGGTTTCCGGATCGACCGAGTAGCTGTACGCATCGAAAGTCTGAGCGGAAACGTTGAAACGGTAACCGTGCGTGAGGTGGCCGCCCGAGTAGTAGTCGAGCCCCAGCAAGCGCTGGTTGCCCATGGCGGCACGCACCTTGTTCCAATCCTCGCGGGAAAGCTTGGCAGGGTTCGGCTCGCCGAGTTCCTCGAGCGTTGGAACGCCAACCTTGGCTTGGAGAATCGCCCAGAAGGCGATCATGTTGGCGTCCGCCCCGGAGTGCGGCTGCACGTAGGCATGCTCTGCCTTGAATAGTTCGCAGGCGAGACGGCAGGCTTCGGACTCGATGTCGTCGATGTTGTCGCAACCGGCGTAGTAGCGAGCGCCCGCAAAACCTTCGGCGTACTTGTCCGTCAGCAGGTTGCCCATGGCAGCCTGAGTATTGGTGGACGTGTAGTTTTCCGAAGCGATGAGCTTCAAGTTGCTGCGTTGGTCCTCTAGCTCCTTGACGATGGAGCGGGCGATCCCGGGATTCACTTCTGCAACCTGCTGCAGGCTAGCGAGGTAGCTGACCATAGCGGGCGAGATAGACTCGGAGGAACGGGAGGACAAGTAGTCCTGCAGTGGCGTGGCGGCGGTGGTGTCACTCATGATGATTTGATTTGGAAGCGGTTTTTCTCTGAAAAGTTCTACCCAGGCGCGCGATAGAACTGAACCGCTTCCCAGCGGTCAATCCCGCCTTTGCATCGCCAGTCGCAATTCGGAAAAAAGCCGCTGGCTGCAGGGAAGTCAATGCGAAGTCGGCGACAAAATCCCCGTCCATCCGGCACCTGTTTGGGTCAAAGTCCGCGAGCGTTTGCCCTTCAAAGGCTTAGGGAAAAACAAGCCCCTTTCCCCTGCCCTTCGCTTACCACGGAAAGGCGCCAAGCGTTCGCCTCGCAAATGAGATTTGCCCGCGGCAGGCTAAACCCGTAGCCACCCTCGCTCCGCTTGTGCTCCGGCATCTGGCAAGGCTTGAAAATCGCCCGCAGATCCTCCGACTCGATCCCGACGCCCTGGTCCGTCACGCGAAACACGACGCTCGCTCCGCTTCGCTCCAAGGAAATTCGAATGGTCTGCTCCCAGAGCGAAAAGTGCACCGCATTGTCCAAGAGTACCTGCAACACCCACATCAGGCCTTCCTTGTCGACCACCAGGTTTCCTTCCCAGTCTCCTTCGAAGACCAAGGTCAGCTCCTTGGCGGCAAGCTTGCCCATCATGGTCGACTGCAGGGCGGACTCGAGATCGCGCAAGCCCAGCAAATGGGTTTCGCCTTTCCGCTTCTGCCGCGCCTCTTCGAAGTAGGAGCTGGCCAGTTGGGCCAAGCGGGAAATGCGGCTGAAGCCCTTGCGTGCGAAGTCGAGGTAACGCGCGTTCTCCGCAGTCAGCGACTGGCTTTCCATCATGTTCAAGCTGCCGATCCAATTGAGGGGCGTGTTCAACTCGTGCGAGATGTACTGGATGAAGGCGAGCTTGTCCGCGTCGAACTCCGCCAGGCGTTCGTTGGCGTCCGCGAGCCGCTGCTCGCTTTCCGCCAGGGCTTCCTTCTGCAAGCCGGCGTTGAGGGCGTTCGCCAACTTCGCGTTAAGGGCCGCCAGGGAGTTGATGGTCCGCTCGTCCAGCGGGCCACCGCTCTTGACCAGGACCAATACCCCGAAATCGGGTAGCCGGAAGAAGTGCGCGAATTCCTCGTCGACCGAGTTGTGGGGAAAAGGAAGCTCCGCTTCCAAGGCCTCCAAGCTCTCGCGATCGTACTGCGGCTGCAGACGGGAATTTACGATTTGGATCGCCCGGTTGGCCGCGACCTTCTTGGGCAGCATGTAGAAGGGCTCGAGGATAAATACGCCGTTTCCCAGTTCCTTCCTGCGCAAGACGCAACCCGCAGAGAGATTGAGCTTTCGCAAGTACTTGCCAACACACTCCTTGAGCATCTTTCGGTAATCGAAACCGATCCCGATCGACATGGAGATCTCGTAGTAGATCTGTTGTTCTTCCGCGCGCAGCAACATCAGGATTCCATCACTGCGACTACCGCCGTCTTGTTGTAGAACTCGAGGTAGTCCTTCCGGTTGTTGGCGATCTCGCCCAAGCTGAGCACTCCGAAGCGCGGCGTCTCCTCGTCGATCGACAAGGCCTCAAGCTCGCGATCAAATTCATCGCCTAGGAAGAGATAGCGGGATATGCAGTCCACCAGGAACACCATGCGGCGATCCGTCCTTCCCTCGTAACCGCTGCGACCGCGCCGCAAGGCCTCCTTGGCTGCCGCGATCAAGGAAGCGGGATCGCCCTTCAAAATATGGACGAACGCCTGCTGCGGAACTTCGCCGATGCAAACGATCTCCTTGTTGGGCCCAAGCGAAATCGGGTCGCGCACGATCTTCTCCGCCGCCAGGCGGCTAATGCCAAAGGGGTAGGAGTTGGCGATCTTGAAAAAGTCCTTGGAAGCGAAAACGTTGCCCGCGTGAGCTTCCACCGTTTCGCGGTAAACCTCGAAGGCGGGCTGCCAATCGAGCGAAATCAAGGTGTTGCGGTCCGACTCCGTCACCTCGAAGGGGCCCTCCAGCTCCTGCCAGCCGTGCGAAACGCCGATGCCCGTTTGCAAGTTGGAGAAAGCCAAGACCGCGCAGTCCTTGACCAGTCCGCCGTTGGTGAACAAGCAGGGACGCTGTTCCAAGCTGAGCGATCCCGCTCCACCGCCGATGTAGTTCGCCTCCAATCCAAAGACGGCAAACAGCTCCTCCACGAGGGTGTTGATACGAGAGGACAAGCCATCCACGAAAACCATCACAGTGCGCGTATCGGAGAAGTCTACGTCCAACGCTTCCAATCGCGCTTCAAAATCCTCACTCAGATCGCTCAAGCCTGCAATCGTCTCGACCTGCAAGGTTTCCCTCAAGCCCACAACGATGTGGCCCTTTTCCATGCGCGTCGGCCCCAAGATGATCTGCGGGAAAATGCCCCCTGCCAAAGGCAAGTCCTGAGCCTTCAGGATGGGATCCAAGGCGGCGGCGGTGTAGCCGTTTTCGTCGCAAGCCAATACCAGCAAGGAGCGCACCTCCGGCTGCGAGGCGACCGCTTCGATGCTGGCGGCGAGATCCGAGACTTGCGGGCTGTGGCTACTTTTTATCGGCATGCTGAAGAGTACTAACCCCGCTTCTCCGCGCTTCCCTTGGCCAAGTCTACGGGGTACTTGAGTGCATTCTTAGCCATTTTCCGGTCAATTGCCAACGCGAGGTCGATTCCTCCCCGGTTCGCGAATTGCAGGGCGTAGATGACGACGTCGGCCAGCTCGTCCTCAATCGCCTCTCGCTTAGCCGAATCCTGTAAGAGCGCTTTGCAGCGATCTCCCTCCAGCCACTGGAACGGCTCCATCAACTCCGCCGCTTCCCCTGCCAAGGCGACGCTGAGGTTCTTTAGCGTATGGAACTGCTCCCAATCGCGCTCCCTAGCAAAAGCCGCGACCCGCTCCTTGAGCTCCGAGACCGGCGTTTCCTTATCCGTCCAAGACATGGGTAATCAGTGAACGGATACACGGCCAGAAAGCGAGTTCCGAGCTTAACTTAATTCATCCTTGCCCGAGGGCAGCCCCTTCTCTCTCAGCTGTCCGCCAAGGCCTGACGGTAACACTCAAGGTACAGCGGCACGATCCTGTCCGCCGTGAAGCGCCCCAGAGCCCGTTTTTTCGCTTCGGCCCCCATTTCCCTGGCTCGCTCCGGTCCTGCCGCCAACGCGTCGATAGCAGACGCCATGGCGTCGCAATCTCCAAAGTCGCACAACAAACCGGAAAGGTTCTCTTCCATGACTTCCGGAATGCCTCCGACTCGAAACGCCAAAGCGGCTTTGCCCAAAAACATTCCTTCGAGGATACTCAGGCAAAAGCTCTCCGTCTCCGACGTGTAGATCCCGAAGTCACAAGCTTCGATGTAGTCTTCGATCGGATACCCGTTTTCTCGCACGATCACCGTCTCCTCCAACCCCAAGTCCTTCACTTGACCTTCGAAGGCTTCGAAGGAATTTCCGGCCAGGATGACGAGCTTCAAGTTCTCTCGAAGTTTGCAGCGAGCCACCGACTGCAGCAAAAGGTCGATACGCTTCACCGATCTTAAATTGGAAGCGTGGAAGAGCGTGAAGCAGTCTCCCAGGCCTAAGTCCTTGCGCATGGTCTCCCGTGTGGAAGTCGGCCGACCGGGCGTGTAGAAATTGTGGATCACCTCCACCGGCTTGCCCACGTCGAAGATTTCCTCCGTGTCTCGACGCAAGCTATCCGAGACCGTCGTTACCCGATCCGAGTGCTGCAGCGAGTACTCGATCGCTCTCCGGTAGTTGGGATCCCGCCCAAGCAAAGTGGTATCCGTTCCGTGCAAGGTCGTCACGATCCGCAAACGGTCCTGCTTCGCCATACGCTTGGCGATGTAGGCAGCCGTGGCGTGCGGCACCGCGTAATGAGCGTGAATGATGTCGAGATGGGCTTGGTCAGCGACCTCCGCCAATTTGACCGCCAGCGGCAAGGTGTAGTCGGCGTATTCGAACAGCTTGTACTTCGACACCGCAACCGGATGGAAGTGAATACGCGGCAGGGAAGTATCGAGGCGTACGGGTTTAGCGTAGCTGAAGAAGTGGACCTCGTGCCCGCGAGCGGCGAGCTCCATCCCCAGAGCCGAAGCGAGAATTCCGCTTCCCCCCACCAAAGGGTAGCAGGCAATGCCGATTTTCAGGGGTTTGTTGGAGTCCACCTAGAACAGACGAATGCCACGCGGCGCCGAATTCAACCCGTTCACGAGAACCGGATCGTTGGGCCAGAGGGCTTGAGCGTACTCGCACCCTGTTTGCAGCCCCAAAGTCCGCGCTCGCGAAAGCTGGAGATCCAGATAGCGACGGGTTTTCATTTGGGACTGGTGACAGTTCATCATCTCACGCCAAGCGTCGACCTGCAGCGAAACATCGAATACGAAGGGAGTGCCTTCGCGAGGCTCCGCGCCGGGAGTGATAGCATAGAAGTAAAGCGAGGCAATCGCATGAGGCGGCGCATCTGACAGCTCCGCAATCCCTGCGTAGCGAGCGAGGCGAGCGGCATCCTGGGCTGCTTTGCCGATGGCTGAATGGTCCGGATGCTGGTTCGCCACTAAACTTGGGGCTAAGAGTACCGTTGCCTTCGTCTCCCGAATCCTGCGGGCGATCCCGCGAGCTGTTTCCGGCGTCGCCTGCATATTCCCGTCTCCACCGCATTCGATGAAATCGATTGTCGCTCCGCAGCGGGCTGCTGCCGCTCGACTCTCCGCCTCCCGTTCCTGAGGAGTTCCATTACTCCCCGCTTCACCGAGAGAGCACACCAAAAAGTGAATACGAGCGCCGCTCTCCGCCTCCTTTAGCAGGATGGCGCCGCAGCCGAACTCGATATCGTCCGGGTGGGCTCCTACAACTAGGATAGAAAGTTCCTTACTCTCCGACATAAGCTTCGTCGCTGCGTTCAATGGGGTCACGTTCAACAAACTCGATCTCAGGTGCGTCGTCCTTGTTCAAGTATTTTATCTCCCCAGCCCCTGCGACATAGTGCGTACATCCCAAAACGGATTGCATCCAACGCAGGCGCGTGTCGCGGGACGGCGTGATCCTTCCCTTGTCGCTTGGATCCGCTTCCACCGGCAGATAGGAGCTCCCACCCTGGTGGAGCGCAAAACCACCGTTGTGCAAGCGAGCTCGGACCACTTCGCCCTCCAGCTCCGTATCCACGAAGTAATCATCCACCGCGATCGCCTTACGACGAAATTCCGGCGCCCCCGAACGCTCTACCCGAATCCCCTCCAGCAATCCCATGCCGCGATACATAGCTAGACAAAAGTCTGCCACGTTCTCCTCTCGAATGGAGTCAAAGAGCTCGGTGAGTTCCTCGCTCACAAACTGGGGGAGCTGTCGAGCAGTATTCGCCTGCCAATTACGATCCACTCGCTTAGCAAAAAGCGGCGAGTACTTTTTCTGGATCTTGTTCTCGAAAGCGAAATTCAAGCAATGAAGATCCCCAGTCTTGAGATGGGTCAACTTCGTTTGCGTTTCCCGCGGATCATGGTCGCAGTCGTGGTAGAAGAAAACCACCTCTCCTCCAATCTCCTGCTGCAAGCGCTTCGCAGTCCAGATTTTGGATACGAGGAACCGCTTCGGAAAAAAGCCGCAGGGTTGTTGGCCAAACGCGATCACGGGAGCCTTGCTCATGCCTTGCTTCCTCTCTCTTGTTTGCGGAAGATAGTTACTTGCAGGACATAGGACAAAATCATGACCATCCCGCAACCAATCAAATTATACCAGAGATAGCCTATCCCCAAAGTCTTGTACATAACGAGCACAGCAAGCTGACTCACAATCGCCGCGTAGAAAACAGCGCTCCCGCGAACCGATTTAACAAAGAAGGCCACCAAAAACATTCCCAAGATACCGCCGTAAAAAAGCGAGCCGAGGATATTCACTGCCTCAATCAAGTTCTCCACCAAGTTCGCGTAGAGAGCGAAGAAAATGGCTAGGCCACCCCATGCTGCGGTGAGTATTCGCGATACCCTTACATAGTGGGCATCGGACTGCTCTCCCTTCGCCCAGCGGGAATAAAAATCGACCATCGTAGTGGAGCCGAGGGCGTTGAGTTCCGAAGCCGTGGAGGACATGGCAGCCGCAAAAATCACCGCAACGAGCAAGCCAATCAACCCTTCCGGCAGGTAGTTTAGGATGAAGGTGATAAACACATAGTCCGAATCCTTCGCCTCGAAATCTTCGCCGGCTTGACCAATCAAGCTCTTCACCTCTTCTCGCACTCCCAAAGCTTCGGACTCCAGTCGAACCGCGAGCTCCTTGGACACAGCGACCGCTGCATCATCTCCGTTCTGCAAATCGGCAGCCAATTGACGAACTGCAGCGGCTCGCTCCTCCACCACCGACGCATAACGATCTCGCAGGACGGCGAGGCCGTCCGCGTATTCCGTTTCCGATACGGCATCTAAGGTTGCTTGATTGAAGAATACAGGCGGTTCTTCAAAAAGGTAAAAGACAAACACCATAACCCCCACAAACAGGATAAAGAACTGCATGGGAATCTTGACCACCGCGTTGAACAACAGTCCGAAGCGGCTGGCGCTCACGGACGTACCGGCCAAGTAACGTTGCACCTGCGATTGGTCCGTGCCGAAGTAGGACAACGACAGAAACAAGCCGCCAAACAGTCCCGACCAAAAAGTGTACCGTTCCTCGATGTCGAAAGAGAAATTGACCACCTCCAGCTTGTCCATTGCCCCCGCAACCGACAGCGCCGAGCTAAAGGACACGTCGTCCGGCAAGTTCCCGATGATCATGGCGAAGGCGACAAACATGCCCACCAAGATGATCCCCATCTGGTAGCGCTGCGTAATGCTGACCGCTTTGGTGCCACCCGAAACCGTGTAGACCACTACCAAGGCGCCCACCAACACGATGGTAAGGTCGAGGTTCCAGCCAAGCAGGGACGAGATGACAATCGCCGGAGCGTATATCGTTATCCCCGCAGCCAAGCCTCTCTGAATCAAAAACAAGAAAGCTCCCAAGTATCGCGTTTTGGAATCAAAGCGTTGTCCTAGGTATTCATAGGACGTATACACGTTGAGTTTACGGTAGATCGGGATGAAAAACACACAGATAAATATGATGGCGAATGGCATGCCAAAATAGTTCTGCACGAATCCCATGCCGTCGTCATAAGCCTTACCAGGCGTAGAGAGGAAAGTAATGGCGCTGGCCTGCGTCGCCATCACAGAGAGCCCAATCGTGCCCCAGCGTATGGAGTCGTCCCCTTTGAGGTAGCCTTGCAAGCCTCCACTCGTGCGCGTGCGCCACATGCCGTAGGCGGCTATTCCCAAAAGCGTACTCAGCAGTACAATATAATCTAAAGCGCTCACGAGTAATGCTGGGTAAACACGTAGAAAGCGACCACTTCCACTACGAAAAAGAGAGCTACGAACCAGTAGGTTCGTCTCCAGCTACCGAATACGGGCACTTTCTCAGCGCCCTGATCTTCTTTGTTGGTATCCATTACGATGACTTAACTTTCGGCCTCAGCTCTCTGGATCATGTCCAAGGGATAGTATGTTCGCGAAAATTCGATAGGCGCCCGGAACGCCAGCTGGCAATTGACGAAACCAAGAGATGCCCGTGTAAACGAAATACCCTTCGCCATACGGGGCGACAAGCAAGCTTCCTTCGCTGGGGGTTTCTCCGGGATCATTGATCGAAAAGATAGGCTGAAAGGCCCTGTCCCAAGAGTTCGGAAAATAAAGCCCTCTTTCCTGGGTCCAATGTTCGAAGTCTTCCGCCGAAATCTGGTTCGGCACGTTCATGACCGGGTGCTCGGGAGCGATCACGCGCACGTCAGCAGTCTCGTCGGTGACGCGATCCCGCGAGATGTTTAATGAATAGGGAGCGAACTTGTGAGTCTTCAGAGCGCGGTTGGTATTGTATTGCACCACGACAGTACCGCCCTTTTCGGTGAAGCGAAACAGATCTTCCATGATCGCTTCGATGTTATCGATCGTATTGTAAGCTCGGATACCAACGACCACCGTATCAAGCGAAGCCAGAACGTTCGGGTCGAAGCTCTCAGCGGAAAGCTCGACCACCTCGTAGCCAATTTCCCGGATGCTAGCAGGGACCACATCCCCTGCTCCGGGAAGGTATCCGACCCGTTGTCCCAATCGGGCAACCTCCAAGCTTACCGCCCGCGTTTCCGCACGGGCAAATACGGTTTGCTCTCGAATGTGCTCGTATTCGATCTGGGCGACCGACTGCTTGAACTCGCCTGACATCGTCGACAAGCGGGCAGCAATGCTCACCTGCTCAGCCGCCGGACGAGGGGTCACAGTAAAAGAGTAGTTCCGCGAACCGCCGCTGCGGATCGTTTCAACCTCGTAGTACTCGGGCTCAACCTTCCAACCTCGCGGAAGCTCGAGGGAGAGCTGCCCTGAAACGTCGTCCAACAAGGCCGATACGGAAACGTCAACCTGGCGACTGATATAGTTCGGAAAGAGACTGACAGGATTCGCGAACTCCACCGCTGCAGCTGGCAGGTTCCGCACGGGGCGAATCGTTTCCCCCTTGGCTGGATCCACATCACGGTACTCGATAGGTAGCCCCACTAGGATCGATCGCCCCATCACTTCGATCGCCACTTCTGCGTAAAACGCCGGATCGTTTTCAGCTTTCCCAATCAGAAGCTGATCTTCCACGTCAAACATCCCCAAGCTCCCTTCCTTTTCCAGCCAGTAAGGTTGCGGAAGCGGAGTATCTTCGGAAATCGAAGCCGTAAGGTTGTGGTTGATACGCTCGTTGAAGCGGAGTTCCAGATTCGGCTGCTCGACCAAATCGACAAAAGGAACCGCCACTCCCGCTAGTCGCGCGGCCACTTGCGAACGATTGATGAGTTCAATGGAGATGCGCATGACATCCCCGTTTTGAACGTAGTGGTCAGAGCTCAAGGCTCTCAAATCGAGCCCCATGCAAGACAAAACAATGCGATCCAACTCCGCTCGCTTACGCAACGCCCAATTCGTTTCCGGAAGCGAGCCGATCGCGTCTCGCAGTTCCAATAGAGCGGGTACCGACTTCGCAGGATTGGTGACGTCGAAACTGGCGATCACCTCTTTGACTTTCAGTTGTACCGTATCCGAACCTTCAACACGATCCCAAGTGGTGTCGACGCCACTGAATATATCCCCCTCCACGGGGGCTCCCGCTAAGTGCTCGAAGTACTCGATACGCGATCCCCGATCGATACTGGTTCCAAAGCCTTGGCTCAGGTGCATGCTGCGGCTCACGGAAGCGATCTCGTTGTAGGACCGCCCCAGCAAGGGTTCGAATCCCCCCACGTCGAGGCGCGAGTACTTTTCCTCGTCGAAGGTTACGTTGTTATTGCGGAAGAACCAGCTGCTGGTGTTCCAAACGACTCGCTTCGCCTGCCATGTATTCACAAAGTCTAGCTGCTCGGGGAACCTCTCTGGGTCCGCGGCCGCTTCAAAAGCTTCCAGGGCCAGAATAGTCGATGCGGTGTGGTGCCCATGCGTGGTGCCGGGAACCGGACTGAAGCGCGTGATGAGGACATCCGGTTGAAAGTTTCGAATCACCCATACTGTATCCGCCAAGACGCCTTCTCGATCCCAGATGCGGAAGGTTTCATCCGGATGCTTGGAAAAGCCGAAATCCCTCGCTCGACTAAAAAACTGCTGACCGCCATCGACCTTGCGGGCTTCCAGCAACTCCTGAGTGCGGATCACTCCCAACTGGTCACGCAACTCGGGGCCGATCAAGTTTTGTCCACCGTCGCCACGCGTGAGGGAGAGGTAAGCCGTATCGTACTTTCGCCCCAACGACAGGTAGGAGATCAAGCTGGTATTCTCGTCGTCCGGATGGGCGGCAACGTAAAGCGCCCTTCCGAGCGTATCCAACTTTTGGAGCGACCAAAGGATCTCGGATCCCGTCTGTGGTTCTGGAGCATCGATCGCTTGAGCTTGCAACAAGCTGGCCGACGAAGCGATCGAGAGCAGGCAGCAGCTCACGTTTCGAAAAAGTTCAAGAGACATAAGAGTGACGTTGGCGGATCGGGATACGCGAAAGGAGAAATCCGCCGCAAGGAGCGCGGCGGATTAGAAACGTTGGGCCTAGAGCTTGGCGAGAATGTCTCTGGCGATTTTCTGGTAGTCCGCGTTTCCGCCGGCGGTCGCCAACTCGAGCGTTTTCTCAGCGGAAACCTTCGCTGCAGCGGTCTTGCCAAGCTCCACTTCGATGCGGGCCTTGCGAGCGAACATCCAGTATGCGGGACGATCGCTCAACTCGCAGGCTTTGCTTACCCACTCGAGTGCGGTTTCAAGATCCTTGCCAGACTCGTGATAATAGGTTCCGGCGCTGAAGAGCACGTTTGGCTTTTCGAAGGCAGGCGTACCGCGGAGCTCCTCGATCTGGGCCATCACTTTTTCAGCGGTCGGAACTTCCATGGGGATAGCGATACGCGTGCGATCCCAATCGAGCTGCAGCAAGGCGCCGTCGTTGCGCAGTCCATCGATCGAGAACGTCATGGACTCCACCGGCTGGGCCAACTTGGTGGGCTTGACCGTGAAGCGAACCAAATCGTTCTTCGGATCGTAACCCATGGAGCCCCAAAGATCGGTGCTCTTGTAAATGATAACGGTCCACTCCGTCTTTCCGGGAATGGTGTAGAAGGCATATTGTCCGGCTGGAACCTTTTCCCCGCCCAAAACCACGTCGTCGCTGAAGCTGATCTTGCTCGGTTGGTTGGCTCCGGTCCTCCAAACCTTACCGTAGGGTACGAGGCCTCCGAAGATCTCCCGTCCTTTCACGCTGGGTCGGGAGTAGTCGACCGCGACTTCGGTCAGGCCGACCGTTTGCTCCAGCACCGCATGCGGGCTGGCAGCTGGCGTTTTCAATTGCGCCGAGACATTGGCGGCGAGAGCGATCGAGGCGCCGAGGAGAACGGCGCGTTTCAGTAGGCAGCTGATAGGGTTCATAGAGTAGCAGTGTTTTTGAATAGCAAGACGAACAGGGCGGCTGGCCGGAATAGTCCAAGCCCCGCAAGATATACTCTGTAGGCCTCGCTTTGGCTGCAGCTTTTTTGCCGCGAGGGCAATTCGACCTTTCCGTCGAAAAAGCCACCGAGGAGCGCCCCGCCTTTGCGCTTGCCTGCCCAATCTCACCCCCTAATAAACGTCGCCCTTGAGCCCATCCAATCCACAGCCTTCAGCCAAGAGCCTCTCGCTCGGAGTCATTTTCCTGACGATTTTCATCGATTTGGTCGGCTTCAGCGTGATCTTCCCCCTTTTCCCGTCGATGCTCGACTACTATCTCGAGCTCGACGGCCAACACGGACTGCTTGCCTGGATTCTCGAGCAACTCGCTCACGTAACCGACGGTTCCGAACGCTTCACGCCAGTCCTCTTCGGAGGCGTGCTCGGTTCCCTCTACGCCGCTCTGCAATTCGTCTTCGCTCCCATCTGGGGAGCCTTCTCCGACCGCGTAGGGCGCCGCAAGGTCCTGCTCATCACCACCACCGGAACCTTCCTCAGTTACTTCGTGTGGCTCTTCGCGGGCAACTTCGCCCTGCTCATCGTCGCTCGCCTAATCGGAGGAGCCATGGCAGGCAATCTATCTGTCGCCACCGCAGCGGTGGCCGACGTCACCACCAAGGAAAACCGCTCCAAAGGCATGGGCATGGTGGGCGCCGCCTTCGGTCTCGGCTTCGTGGTCGGTCCCGCCATCGGCGGCACCTGCGCCATGCTCAATCCACTGGATTGGAATCCGGACCTCGGCGCGGTCGGCATCAATCCCTTCTCAACCGTTGCCTTGGTCGCCTGCGGCCTCTCGCTTGTAAACATTCTTTGGATACGAGCTCGCTTCGCCGAATCGCTCCCTCCCGAAAAGCGAGGCCAAAGCAAGCTGTCACGTAACCCGCTCAAGCGCGTTTTCCAGCCGCAGTCGCAAGCGGTTCTCCGTACCAACATCGCTTACCTGGTATACATATTCGCCTTCAGCGGCATGGAGTTCACTCTCTCCTTCCTAGGAGTGCAACGCTTCGGCTACACGCCGGTCGACATCACCCTCATGATGGTCTTCATCGGCTTCATCCTCATCGTGGTCCAAGGCGGCATCGTACGCCGCCTCGCCCCCAAAATCGGCGAAAAGCCAACCGCCCTCGGCGGATTGAGCCTAGTCGCCATCGGCCTAGCCCTCCTTTCCCAAGCAGAGACGCAGGGCTCCCTCTATCTCGGCCTCACCTTCATGGCAATCGGATCCGGCCTGAGCATCCCCACCCTCACTTCCCTCGTATCGCTTTACGCCAAGCCCGAAGAGCAAGGAGCCGCCCTTGGCGTCTTTCGCTCCATCGGCTCCCTCGGACGAGCCGTCGGCCCTATTTCCGCGAGCCTGGTCTTCTGGTGGTACGGATCGGACGTGGTCTACCTGATCGGAGCCGGCATCGTAGCCCTAGCCGTCGCGCTTTGCCTACGCTTGCCCCAGCCGGTCAAAACGGAAGCGTAATTCCACGTCCCTCAAGGGCACAGGAAGCTCCAGCAAGCGATTGCCAGCCCGCAGCCCAAGCGGTTGTTGCGAGCGTAAACAAGCCTAAGTAGTTCACTGAGGAGAACTCCCCAATTTCTTCGATAGGAGCTCTCCTCAGCCCTCATTAAAAACGTTTCAAAGGAGTGATTTCTCCACGAGCGGATGAATAAATGCGCTCACTCCTACGCAAACGGTCCGATAAGCAGCGCTGATGTGCGACTCTACCGCAACTTGGTAAACCAAGTCCACTGCAGGGCGCATCCTCGAAGCAAAAACTCGGACCAGACATGACCAAAAATCAGATTATCACATTAGCCACGGGCCTGCTCGCGGCGACTCATGCTTCCTTCGCCAACGAAGTCACTTTCGGCGGTTTCCTCAGCAACGGCTACATGGAAACCTCAGCCAACAACTACCTCGCCGACACGGATAAGGGTACCTGGGACTTTGCCGAAATCGGCCTGAACGCGACTTGGTCGCCAGTTGACCGCACTATCGTTCGCGGACAAGTTTTCGCTTTCGAAGTCGGTCCCTACGGCAACTTCGATCCCCTCGTCGACTACCTTTTCGTGGACTACAACGTGAACCCAGCCTTTGGTTTGCGAGTAGGGCGGGTCAAGCGATCTGAGGGCATATACACCGACATCCAAGACATCGACGTCGCCCGCACGACCATTCTGCTCCCGGCTGGCATGTACGACGCGCGCTATCGCGATTTCAGCGCCTCCGTGGACGGAGCATCCATCTACGGAAACTTCCAAGCGGGCAACCATTCCTTCGAATACACTGCCTACCACGGCGAAATCGACCTAGCCAAGGAGAGCGGCGTCGCAGCCTATGCCTTGGGCGAGATCGCTCGCGGCGGCATCCAAGGAGCCAACCTTGACGACATCTCCGCCAACACAAACTCCGGCGTGCAGCTCTGGTGGTACACTCCCCTCTCCGGCCTTCGCTTAGGGAGTTCCTACACCTACTACGACGAGTTCACCTTTGACGTGAGCGGAACCATTCCGCACCCGCAATTCGGTCCCTTGCCTCTACGCATCGAAACCATCGCCAACGCTAATCAATCACGCTTCTCCGCCGAGTACTTTCTGGGCGATTGGACCTTCGTTTCCGAATACAACACCATCAAGATCAAGAGCACCGACCGCAATACGGTCGCCGGAGTACCGGAAGAATGGAGGCAAAGCCAAAGCAAGGGCTACTCCTGGTACCTCAGCGCCTCACGCCGCTTCCTCGACAAGTTCGAGGCAGGTCTAACTTACGCCAAATTCGTAAACAACGAGAAACGCACCTCTAATCCCGTAGACTATCAGAAGGACACCCAATTTTCCCTTCGCTACAACGCAACCGATTTTTGGACCCTCAAAGCGGAATTCCACATGATGGACGGGACCAACCGCCTCTTCAACCAGCTGGGACAAAACCCCGGTCCGCTCGACAGCAAGTGGAACCTTATCGCCACAAAGAGCACCTTCACCTTCTAGGAAGCAGTACGAAACTTAAACCGAAACACACAATGAAAGCGCTCATCAAAAGCTTCGTACTGGCCTGCATCGCATCCGTATCCTTCAGCGCGCTACAGGCAGCTCCCGCCGTAGTCGTAAACCCAGACAATACGGACGCGGTAGACAGCGAAACCCTCACAGCCTATCTGATCGGTAAACGAAAGTTCTGGGAAGGCGGCAGCGAAGTCGTGATCGCCGTGCTCAAGGACGACGCCGACGCGAACGGGGCCCTCGAACAATTCACCAAGATGAACGACTCGCGCTTCAAGAGCCATTGGCAGCGGCTCGCCTTCAGCGGTCGCGGCACTATGCCGAAGCAATTTTCCGATCCCGCAGCCCTCGTCGCCTTCGTCAAGGTCAACAAGGGAGCAATCGGACTCGTAAGCGACTCCGCCGACTTGTCCGGAGTCAAAAAGGTAAACTAACGGACCTTCCCAACCTCCCACGCTCAATCCCATAGCTGTCAGATGACTTCGCTGAAAAACCTAAACCTGAAGAACTGCTTTCGCTTCATAAACGGAGCCCTCGCAATTCTCGCAGCCCTAATCGTCGTCGAAGGGATCTACATGTTCCGCTCGACGCGATCCGGCAGCGAAATCGTCAACGACTTCCAAAGAGAGAGCGTGCCCAGCCAAAACCTGCTCAACGACCTCCAGCAGACCTCCCTCAAGTTCGAGATAGCCAACCTCGGCTACATTTTCGGGCAAAGCGAAGAGATAAAGAAGGCCAAGGAGAGCGAAGCCATCCAACTCGCCAAGGACGCCCAAGCCTCCATCAACGAACTGGAAAAGATAACCTCCACGCCTGCGGTAGCCGCCCACATCAACGAAATCCGCAACGCCTTCAAGGCCTACGCGGACAAGACTCAAGAGATTCGCAAGCTGCTGAAGAACGACATGTTCTTCGAGGCCGTCGAACTTTGGGACAAGGACATCCCCAAGCTCAACGAAAACCTGCGAGCTTCCGTGAAGCGGGGTGAAACCGCCGTCACCGCGATCTACCGCAACTCGGTACAGACCACGACAGACAGCTTCGAGCAACTCTCCTCCAACATCTCCCTCTTCAGTATCGTCAACGTCGCCCTCGCCTTGGTGATCGCCGTCTTCTCCGGCTTCGCGTCGCTCAAGACGAAAAGCATTCTCGCCCGCCTGCTGCAATCCCTGACCGGCAGCGCGGACCGCGTCTCCAGCACCGCCGACGAACTGGTCGGCGCCGCCGAGAGGTCCTCTCAATCCAGCGAGAACGGAGCCATGCTGCTCTCCACCACCACCGAGGCGATGATGAACCAAGCGAACATGACGCAGACCACCGCCGTCAACTCCCGCGCCGCCGACGAGATTACGACCGATTGCTTCCGGCGCTTCGAGCGGACACGCGACACGATTCTCGAACTCGACAAGTCCATGCAGCAAATCTCCGAATCCGGTTCGGAAACCCAGAAGATCATCCAGACCATCAACGAGATCGCCTTCCAAACCAACCTTCTCGCCCTCAACGCCGCCGTCGAAGCCGCTCGAGCTGGAGAGGCCGGAGCAGGCTTCGCCATCGTGGCTGACGAAGTCCGCAACCTCGCCATCCGTTCCGCAGACGCCGCCAACAACAGCTCCATGCTCATCGAGAAGTCCGCCCAAAACATAAAGGCCGGCAGCCAAATCGTGAAAGAAACCTGCGAGTCCTTCGACGAAGTCTCCGGAATGATGAAAACCGTCAGCACCCATATTCGCGAAATCGCAGACGAAACCGACAAGCAAGCGGCCTCCATCCAGGAGATGACCGCATCGATAAGCGAACTCTCCAGCAGCACCGAGGAGAATAAGCGTTTCGCCACCGAAACCGTATCCTCCTGCCGCCACCTCCAAGAACAGTCAGGAAACTTGGATACAGTCGTCAACGAACTGCTGCACTTGTCCGGCGACACCCAAGGTTCAAGTGCCGCGCCACAAGCGAACACGGTCGCGAAAGCTTCCAAAAGCCAGACAAGCCCCGACTCCTTTTCCGTTAAACGAACCCAGACCCCCGTGGCCAGCGGCAAAGGGAACGCCCCCTTCGACGACCTCTGGAACTAAGGACTTAATCCCAGCAGGTGGGACGGTCGCTCCGCGAGCGTCCATTCCCCCACCCCCTTCGATTTATCGAGCGGTCGACCGCGCTCAGCCGTAATACCTAGCCCACTCGCCTGAGCAGGAACACTCCTGCTCCGTCGCGTCCATCCCGCCAAGGCAAGCTCAGCTTCGACTCAACAAGAGCGAAAGGCTTGCCTTTTTCCGTATCCAAAAAGCCAGACACGATCCCCTCGTTTTCCTCCCTGTCTACGCTGCACGTACTGTAAACCAAGGTTCCTCCCTCCTTCACGAAACGAGAAGCCGCCTCCAACAAGCGGGCCTGCAGATCCAACAGCTCCCGCAAGCCTTCCGGAGACTGTCTCCACCGCGCGTCAACCTTGTGCTGCAAAACCCCAGAATTGCTGCAAGGAGCATCCAAGAGCACGCCCTCGAAACTCCCCAACGACTCAGGGCTTAAGCTCAGAACGTCTGCCGCCAAAGCTCGCAAGCGCTTCGCCCCATAGCGCTCGAAGTTCCCCCGCATCCGTTCGAAGCGTGGCCCTTCCAAGTCCACCGAAACGATCTCCCGGATCCCTTCGCCCGCAACCGATTCCATGTACAAGCCCTTGCCGCCGGGCGCCGCGCAGAGGTCCAGTACCCGTCCGCCGCTCAGCGAATCCAGCAAAAGCTGAGGAGCGAGTCCGGCAGCCGGGTTCTGCACGTAAAGACGGCCCTTCTCTATATAGGAGGCGATCTTTTGCCAGCTGCCCGACTGAAGCTTAAAGAAAGGAGTCCCCTCCCGCCAAGGTTCCAAGACCGCCAAGTCCTCCGGCTCACCCTGCCAACGAGCGAATACGCCAGCCTCCGATTGGTTCCACTCGAGAAAAGCGAGCGTCTCCTCCCAGCCAAATTGTTCGAGCCAGCGCTTCACCAACCACTTCGGGTGGCTGTAACGCCAGGCCAAGTCCTTCGCGTCGGCCAGATTCGACTCCAAAAGTTCCGGCAATCGGCCCGAAACCTTACGTAAAACGGCATTCCCCAAGCCCTTTTCCACCTTGCCGCAGCGCTTGCCAATTCGCTCCACGGCGTGGTGCACGATCTTGGCGCTTCGCTCCGGAGCTTCCATCAACTCCCGGCTTGCCACCAGCAAGCTGGCCCTGAGCAAGGGCTTGGGCCGGCGACGCAGGAATTCGTCCAGAGCCTTCTCCAGCAAGCGGATATGTCGAATCGTCCCGAAGAGAAGCGACTGGCAAGCTCGCCGTTTCCCCGGGTCCCAATCCGCCGGCATCTGCTCAAGCAGGTGGGACATCCGCGCGGGTTGCCGCGTAAAATTCGCCACCAGTTGCACTGCTACGCTCCAAGAATCATCGCTCATAAAAAGAAGCTCCCTATTCATGAACTGCCTGTCTCATTGACAACTCCATAAAAAGGCTCCTCTCTTAATCCTTTAGTCTCTTTACACGACGATGAACGAAGAAGCCGTATTGGAAATCATTTCGAGAAAGCCGGAGCTGAAGGCAGCGAAGGCCAAACTGGAGGCTATGCAGCCGGGCAACTACTGCATCCACCAAAGCTGGGGATTCGGCCAGATAAAAGACTACGATGCGCCAGAAAATAAGCTGATCATCGATTTCGAAGGTAAGGAAGGCCACCGCATGGACCCAGGTTTCTGCGTGAACACCATGCAAGTCCTCCTCCCGGACCACGTTCTCGTGCAAAAGGAACTCGAGCCCGCAGCCGTCGAAGAGCTCATCGCCAAGGAGCCAGCCCAGCTCATCGTCAACCTCCTCAAGCAGTACCCCAACAACGCCGCCAGCACCGCGGAAATCGAAAGCGTGCTCGCTCGCGTCATCGGCCCTATTAAATACAAGAAGTGGTGGACGGCGACCAAGAAGCTTCTCGCCAAGGACCCTCGCATCTCCGTTCCCGCCCGCAAAACCGGCATGTACGTCCTGCGCGACGAGCCCGTTACTCTAGAGGAAGAGCTCATCGAGGACTACAACTCCACCCAGTCCGCCAAGCGTCGCGTCGCGATCGCCGAAGCGCTGCTCGACACCGTCGGCGACAAGCTCGAAGAGCACCGCGACCAACTCGGACTCATCCTCCACACTCTCGCAACCGCCGTTCGCGAGTCCAACCAGCTCACTTCCGCAGAAAAGCTCAAGGGCGCCTGGATCCGCAACGACATCGCTCGCCTCCTCGAAATCGACGTGGAAACCTTCGAGCCTTCCGTCGTGCAAATCCTCTCCGACATCGACGGCCTCGACCAGCTCATCGACGAGCTGCCCACCAATTCCCAAGGCCGCGCCCTCAAGGCGATCAAGGCTTCCCACCCTGCCGACTGGAAGGAAATCTGTTTCTCCCTCCTCAAGAACAGTTCCGGCAAGTTCACCACCGACAGCGTCAACTTCCTCGTTGAGAATGGCTTCGCCGACGAGATCAAGGAAACCTTCGTCCGCTGGCAGACCGAGCAAAACCTCAAGGAGCCCGTTCTCCTCTGGATCGTTAAGAACCGCGGCTCCAAGAAGTACTCGGACCTCGTGCACGACATGATCCAGCCGCGCTTGCTCAACTCCATCTTCTTCGCGATCGACTACGAAGCGCTGCAATCCTCCACTTCCCGCCGCATCCCGCTGGCCGACATCCTCAGCGACGACAAGGAACTCATCCCCGACCTCCTCGCCACAGCCGACGCGGAAACCGCTCGCGACCTCGCGAACAACCTTCTGCTCAACCAAGGCTTCGAGGAGCTCACCAAGAAGTCGTTGCTCGCACGCTTCATCAAGCTCTTCCCAGGCGTCCAGTCCCTGCTCGAGTCCGACGAAACTCAAGAGAGCCAAGGCCTCATGGTTTCCAAGGAAAGCTACGAGCGGGCCGTGGCGGAATTCGACGAGATCGTCACCAAGAAGATCCCGGAAAACTCCCAAGCCATCGCGGAAGCTCGCGAGCTGGGCGACCTCAAGGAAAACTCCGAGTACAAGATGGCCAAGCAGGACCAGCAGGTTCTCATGTCCCGCCGCAACCTTCTCGAAGCCGACATCAAGCGCGCCCAGATCACCGACTTCACTTCGGCTACGACCGAAACCGTTGGTATCGGAAATATCGTTACGCTCAAGGACTCGGACGGCAACGAAGTCACCTACACCTTGCTCGGCGCATGGGACGGCGATCCAGACAACATGATCATCTCCTACCTCACGCCACTGGGTAAGAGCATGCTCGGAAAGCGTATCGGCGACGAAATCACCGTCACCGTCGACTCCAACGAAAGCAAACTCACCATCACGGACATCACTCGCTACATCGACGCGAAGTAGCCCGTATCCAAGTTTTCAATCCTTTCCGAACGCCGCTTCCTTCCGGGAGCGGCGTTTTTTTTCTGCCGAAGCCCGCCACCGACGAGGTTTGCCAACGCCTCGCCTCCTGTAACGCCCGGTCGATACAACTAGACATTGGATCATATATCCGTGTTATCTGGTGACCAGTCGTTCGAAATCGATTCGGACCGCTCGGTACACTTTTCAATTCGCACTTCACCCTTTGCCAATGAAACCTGCCTGGGATACTCTCAAGACCCTTGCCGACCCGACCCGCCTCCGAATCCTTAACTTGCTCTCGCGCGACGAACTCTCCGTTGCCGAGCTCCAGGAAGCGCTTGGCATGGCCCAGTCTCGCATCTCATCCCAGCTGGCAGTCCTCCGCCAATCCGAGTTGGTTGCGGATCGCCGCGAAGGCAAAAAGTCCTTCTACTCCCTCTCTCCCGACATTCCCGCCACCGAAGCGGCCTTGCTGAAAGCAGCCTTGGCCGCTGCCGCCGACTCGCCCGAAACTCAAGACGACGTGGCGAACCTTGACCACGTCATCGCGAAACGTCGCCGTCAGGCCGAAGAGTACTTCAACCTCATCGCCGGGCGTCTCGGCAAAAACTATTGTCCCGGCCGCTCGTGGGAAGGCATCGGTCACTTCCTCCTCTACCTCGTTCCCAAAATCCGCGTGGTCGACCTCGGCGCCGGCGAAGGTCTCATCTCCCAACTGCTTGCCCGCCATGCTGAGCACGTCTACTGCGTAGACAGTTCGCCCCGCATGGTCGAGGTCGGCTCCGAGCTCGCGAAGCGTAACAAGCTCGACAACCTCGAGTACATCCATGGCGACATCGAGGACACCTCCTTGCCCGACCAGTCCGTCCACCTCGCCTTGCTCAGCCAAGCCTTGCACCACGCCCTGCGTCCCGAAAAAGCGATCGCCGAAGCCTTCCGTCTCCTGAAGCCAGGCGGGCGACTCGTCATTCTCGACCTCAAGGAACACACGTTCGAAAAAGCGCACGAGCTCTACGCAGACCGTTGGCTCGGCTTTCCCGAGAACAAGCTGCACCACTGGCTCAAGGCTGCAGGCTTCGAAAACGTGGAAGTCACTGCTGTCGCCAAAGAAGAGGTGGAACCCCAATTCGAAACTCTCCTAGCCAGCGGCGTCCGCCCCAAAGATTAGTATTTTTTGAAAAGGTGCTTCGGTGAAAAGGTGGTTCGGCCGCTCCGCGGGCGAAATAAGGAATGTCACCCGCGGAGCGGCTGACCCACCTCATGAAAAACCTGGAACCTAGTAGAGCTGATCCATCTTGGAGGTGTAGAAGTCCAGCAAGCGTTCAAGTATGACCGAGCCATCGGTCGTTTCCAAGGCCATGTCGGCGATGGCTTTCGCTTCCGCCATGTCCATGTTCTGCACCACAAACTTAACGTTGGGCAGCAACGCTGGCGACATGCTCAGGCTGTCCACGCCCAATCCGACCAATAAGGGAACCATCACGGGATCGCCCGCGACCTCACCGCAAATGCTGACTCCAATACCTCCCGCGCGCGCCGCGTCCACGATCGACTTGAGAGTGCGAACGACTGCTGGGTGTGTCGGCTCGTAGAGGTGGGCGACCCGATCGTTGAGTCGATCCACCGCCAACAAGTACTGAATCAAATCGTTGGTGCCGACGCTGAAAAATTTCGAACCTTCCACCAGCGTGTCAGCCGCTACCGCAGCGCTCGGGATCTCGATCATGGCGCCCGCTTCCACATTCTCGTCGAAAGCCGTACCTTTCTCGCGCAGCTGCTCCTTCGCAACCTCCAGAACTTGGTTAGCTCGACTGAGCTCCAATGCGCCACTGATCATTGGATACATGATGCGCACCTTGCCAAACGCGCTGGCACGCAAAATGGCGCGGAGCTGATCCAGGAACATTTTCTCGTGGTCGAGGCAAAAACGGATCGCCCGGTATCCAAGAAATGGGTTCGACTCGCGATACATCGGCATGTCCGACGAATCCATGACCTTGTCGCCGCCTAGATCCAAAGTGCGAATCGTGACCGGCAATCCATTCATGTTGCGAACAGCCGATTGGTAGGCTTCGAACTGCTCCTCCTCGGTCGGCAAGCGGCTCGAGTTCATGAAAAGATATTCGGAACGGAACAAGCCCACTCCATCTGCTCCCAAAGATACCGCCTTGGCCGCTTCCTCCGCCCGCTCGATATTTGCCATCAAGTCGATCCGAGAGCCGTCGCGCGTGCGGGAAGCATCCTTGGTAAACTCGATCATGCGCTTCTCGAGCGAGAGCTTCTTGTCCTTGAGCTTGCCGTACTTGAAAAGCGTGCCTTCGCTCGGGTTTACCACGACCTTGCCGTCGTATCCGTCGACCAAGACAACCGAATCCGAGTGGATGTTTGAAAAAATGTCCCCCAGTCCCACGACCGCTGGAATCCCCAAGGAGCGGGCAACGATCACTGCATGACTGGTCTTGCTCCCTGCCACGGTGACAATGCCCAGCAAGCCGTTCTGGTCCATGGAAGCCGAGTCGGAAGGCGTCACGTCGTTCGCCACCAAAATGCGATTCTTGACGATCTCGCCAAGGTGCTGGAGCTGCTGCCCCGTCAAATTGCTCAAGAGGCGCCGCATCACGTCGCGGATATCGCTGGCTCGCTCCCGCAGGTACTCGTCGTCGATTTGGTCGAAGGCCTCGATGTAGCGCTGGCCAACCTTCCAAATCGCGTTCTCTACGTTACACCCGGCGCTCCGCATCTCCCGAATCGACTCATCGATCAAGGCTTGGTCTTCCAATACCAGCAAATGGGCGTCGAAAATCCGGGCCTCGTCCTCGCCAATCGAATCGCTGATCTCTTCCTGGATTTTCTGGATCTGCTTGCGAGTCTCCACGATGGCGTTGTCCAAGCGCTCCTGCTCGCCGTTGAGCTTGTCGGCAGCCACCGCGTACTTCGGCACCGCAATTTCCCTCTCCGCAAGAATGTAGATCTGACCATGAGCGATCCCCGGCGATGCGGCGATTCCCGAGAAAACTTTTTCAGACCTGTCCTTGGATTCCATGCGTAGAAGAGACGTTCGTGCAGAGGGGCTTAGAGAACGAACGCGACATAGCAAACGGTAAACCCCTTCGCCTCAAGAGGAAATATTTCATTGTGCACGAAACTTCAGCCCAAGACCTTCGCTCGCTCCGCAAAACAGCGCTCTCCCCAGCGCTCCTTTACTTGCGAAATGAGGGTCTTCGCCTGAGCGGGCGAATCGGCCAGAGCGAAGCAGCAACTCCCGCTCCCCGACATGAGGCAAGCGAATCCTTGAGCCTCGAGCCTCTCGAACATGGCGGGAAAAGCGCTGAACTTGCGAAAGGTCGGAGTTTGGAAGCTGTTGTGCAACAAGGCCTCAAGAGAAATTTCGCCGGCTTCCCAAGCCGACAAGCGCCGCTCCGCCCACTCCCGCGCATCGAAACGGCCGCCTGAACCCGACAAGGAGCGATACGCCCAAGCCGTTCCAATCGAAAAGCTGGGCTTGAACAAAACCAGCTCCCGGCCGACGAGCCGCTGCCGCGCCTCCTCGGAAATGGACGACAGCAATTCACCTCGTCCCCGCATCACCAGCGGCTTCCCATGCAAAAAAAGAGGACAGTCCGAGCCCAACTCCGCCGCCAACTCCAAACGTTCGCCCCCGGAAAGTCCCAGCTGCCCCGCCTCTTCCGCCAGCTCCGACAAGCCAAGCAACACAGCAGAGGCGTTGCTGCTACCTCCACCCAAGCCTGCTCCATGCGGTATCCGCTTCTGCAAGTCGATCGTCACCTTCCAATTCAAACCGCTGCGCAACAAGAAGCCTTCCGCCGCTGCAAACGCCAAGTTGCTCCGATCCGTCGGCAAACTTTCGTCGCTGCAGCTTAGCTGCACCGATGCCTCCGTCGCGGCCTCTGCCTCGATGCAGATGGTGTCCCCAAAATCGACAGGCGCCACCAAGCTGGCAAGTTCGTGAAAGCCCGTCTCCATCCGGCCTAGCACCGACAGAAACAGGTTGATCTTTGCTGGACTGAAAACCTCGATTTGTCCCATAGTCGCCAAAACAAAAACCTGTATGACCGAAACGCTACAAAGCAAAAATTCCTGCGAGCTCATTCTCGCCCTCGACATCGAAGAACGCGAAGACGCCCTCGCCCTGCTCGCCAAAGCGGGACCCGACTTGAAATGGGCCAAGATCGGCTTGCAAATGTTCACCAAATACGGTCCCGACTACGTCCGCCAAATCGCCGACCTCGGCGTCAACGTCTTCCTCGACCTTAAGCTTCACGACATCCCCAACACCGTCGCCAAGGCCATCGAGTCCGTCGGCAAGCTGCCCATCCAAATGCTCACCATCCATACCTGCGGCGGCAAGGAAATGATGCAGTGGGCGGTTCGCGCCCAAGAGAACGTGAACCCAAGCCTCCAACTCCTCGGCGTCACCGTCCTCACGTCCATGGACCAAAGCTCGCTCGACTTGCTCGGCATCCGGCAATCCCCCGTCGAACGCGTCACCCACCTCGCCGGGCTCGCCAAAGACGCCGGCATGACCGGCCTCGTTTGCTCCACCCACGAAGTCAAAACCATCCGCGAGGCTCACGGCGACCACTTCCAGCTCATCACCCCCGGAGTCCGCCCCGCCGGATCGGCAGCGGGCGACCAAAAGCGCATCATGACCCCCGCTCAGGCCCGTGAAGTCGGCTCCAACTACATCGTCGTAGGCCGCCCTATCTACGGAGCCGAAGACCCCGCCGCCGCCGTCGCCGCCATCAACGCCGAACTCAACGCTTAGGCCTGGCGCTCGCGCCCTGCCGCATCGTCTGACCATGCCCATCTCCACCGCTATACTCCTCGCCGGGGGCTCCGGCAACCGCATGCAAGGCCAGGTCGAAGACAAGATCCTAGCCAACTTAGCCGGCAAGCCCGTGATCGCCCACTCCATCGACGCCTTCGTATCCAGCGGCCAATTACAGCACCTCGTCATTGTCGTGCGTGACGCTACCCAGCAAGCGGAAGTGGAAAAGGTGGCGTCCGCTCTTCTCAACGGCCCCTTTTCCGTCACGTTCACGTACGGCGGCGCTCAACGCCAGGACTCCGTGTGGGCTGGCCTGCAAGCAGCTCCTGGCGACACCGAGGTCGTGCTCATTCACGACTGCGCCCGCCCCTGCGTGACCCCCGCCGCCATCCGCGAATCCATCGCGAAAGCCGCTCAAATCGGAGCAGCCTGCCTCGCGCGACCGGTCACAGACACCATCAAGTCCGCCGACGCCTACGATGGCGCCTTCCTTCCTACCACCGTCGACCGCGCTAAACTCTGGGCCATGGAAACCCCGCAGAGCTTCCAGTATTCGATAATCAAGGACGCCTACCAAAGCGTGATCCGCTCAGGAGCGCAAATCACCGACGATCTCAGCGCCATAGAAGACATCGACCAACCCGTCGCCTTCGTCGACAACACCCGCCCTAACCCTAAGCTCACCACCCCTGCCGACCTCCCCTACCTCGAATACCTTTTGCGCGAAGCTTCAGCTTCACCAAACTCTCCTTAGCTCATCCTTTCACAATGATCCCTCCCATCCGCATCGGCCAAGGCTACGATATCCATCCCTTCGAAGACG
This sequence comes from Pelagicoccus enzymogenes, assembly GCF_014803405.1. Taxonomy (NCBI): domain Bacteria; kingdom Pseudomonadati; phylum Verrucomicrobiota; class Opitutia; order Puniceicoccales; family Pelagicoccaceae; genus Pelagicoccus; species Pelagicoccus enzymogenes. The sequence continues at coordinate 696,266 of NZ_JACYFG010000051.1, read as the reverse complement.
GACGCCCCATGGTGCTCGGCGGCGTTACCTTCGACACGCCCTACGGCTTGCAAGGCCACTCCGACGCCGACGTGCTCACCCACGCCATCTGCGACGCCCTACTCGGCGCCGCTGGCCTGCCCGACATCGGTCATTACTTTCCCAATACAGACCCCAAGTACAAAGGCATCGACTCTCAGGAACTTCTCAAGGAAGTCGCCGCCACCCTGCGTGAAAAAGGTTGGGAAATCGTCAATATCGACACCGCTATGATCGCCGAAAAGCCCAAGATCTACCCGCGACTCGCGGAGATGAAAGCCGCCCTTTCCCAATCCGCCGGCATCGAGCCCGAACAGATAGGCATCAAAGCCACCACCAACGAAAAGATCGGATCGCTCGGCCGGGCCGAAGGCATCGCCGCCCACGCCTCCGCCCTCATCTTCAAAAAATAGCGCCTGCTGACACGGCGGCCACCCCTCACTCAGACCCAAGCAATAGCAGACACGGATAACAAAAAACACTTCCTAATGTCCAACAAGGCACACTTCCAGCAGCGCACTCTGATATTTTCCGTGTTTTCCGTGATAAAACTAGCAATCCCCTTAATCCTGTCGCTCTCCCTCCTCAGTTCCTGCGGCAAAAAGGAACAAGGGCAACTAGCCCGCGACCAAGCCACCCGCGACGGTATTTTGCTTTTTGGAAACTCTGGCGAACCGCCATCCATTGATCCCCATCTCAACACATCGCTTAACGGATCCCGTATCACCTCCGCTCTCGTCGAAGGGCTCATCGCCTATCATCCCACCGATGACAACCTTCCCGAGCCCGGCGTCGCCGAATCTTGGGAAGACATCGACTCTACCATCTGGACCTTCCATCTCCGCAAAAACGCTCGCTGGTCCAATGGCGACCCCGTCACCGCCCAAGACTTCGTCTACTCCTACCGCCGCATGCTCACCCCGGAGCTCGGCGCCAAATACGCCCAACTGCTCCACATCATCAAAAACGCCCGCGAATACAACGAGGGCAATCTCAAAGACTTCTCCCAAGTGGGCGTCAAAGCCCTCGACGACTATACTCTTGAGCTCACCCTCGCCGGCCCCACTCCTCACCTGCTCAACCTCATCAAACACCCCACTTGGTCCCCCGTCCACTCCGCCACCATCGAGGCCTACGGCGGCATCGGAAAACCCGACTCCAATTGGACCCGAGAAAACTACGTCGGCAACGGCCCCTACCAACTCAAGAAATGGGTCATCAACAAGACCATCGAGGTAGAGAAGAACCCTTTCTACTGGGACGCCGAAAAAGTATCCATCAACGAGATACACTTCCTCCCTATCGACGATGTTGCCACCGAGGACCAAGTTTTTAACTCCGGTCGTCTCCACTACCAGAATACGGTACCGCCCGACATGATCCCCATCTACCGCAAGGAAAACGATCCCTACTTGCGAATGGAACCTTGGATCGCAACTTACTTTTATAAGCTCAACACCACCGAGCCCGCGCTTTCCGACAAACGGGTCCGCCAAGCCCTCTCGCTCGCCATCAATCGCAAAGCCATCGTAAAACGCGTTACCAAGGGAGACCAAAACATAGCGCTCTCCATCACGCCCGACGGGATCCAAGGCTATTACCCTCCAAAGCTCGACGGCTTCAATCCCAACAAAGCGCGGGAGCTCCTTGCCGCAGCGGGCTATCCCAACGGAAAAGGCCTTCCCAAGCTCACCATCCTCTTCAACACCTCCGAGCAACATAAGCAAATAGCAGAGGCGATCCAGCAGATGTGGCTCAACGTCCTCGGGGTAGAGTCCGACCTCGAGAACCAAGTTTGGAAGACCTTCATCGACACCCAGCACAACCTCGACTACCAAATTTCCCGCTCCGGCTGGATCGGAGACTACGTCTTCCCCGACACCTTCCTCGCCATGTTTCGCAGCGGCGACGGCAACAACAATACCGGTTGGAGCAACGCGCGCTACGATGAGCTAATCAATGGAGCGATCACCGAACCGAGCGCCGAAAAACGTCTCGCCATGCTGCACGAGGCTGAATCGATCTTGATGGAAGACCAACCGATTATCCCCCTCTACCACTACAATCGGATCTACCGCATCGACCCAGCAGTAAAAGGATGGTATCCAAAGATCACTGACAACCGAAACTACAAGTATATATCCCTGCAAGAGGTCAAGTAGGAGCGACCTTGCTCGCGAAAACACTTTCAATCCAAAACTCCGTGCTAGCTTTTATCCTCAAACGCCTCGCCCAAGCGATACCGGTCCTCCTGGCGATCTATACGATCACCTTCTTCATGATCCGCTTTTCGCCAGGCTCTCCTTTCTCCGATGAACGAAAAGTAGCCGAGCACATCATCGAAGCCCAAAACGAGTACTACGGTTTCAACGACCCGCTGCCCGTCCAATACTACAATACTCTCGTCCGCCACCTCAGCTTCGACTTCCCCCCACTTTCCTCCCATCCCGGCCTCACCGCAGCCGACATCATCACAGAATCCTTTCCCGTATCCCTCGAACTAGGAATTTGGGCCATGCTCATCGCCCTCACCTTGGGCATTCCAGCAGGCGTCATCGCCGCCGCCCGCCAGAACACAACCCTCGACTACGCCCCCATGTCGCTCGCAATGGTGGGCATCTGCCTGCCGACCTTCGTCATCGGCCCTATCCTCGCACTCGTATTCGGCATTTGGCTACAATGGACCTCCGTTTCCGGCTGGTCGACTGCTGGCGATCGCCTTCTCCCCTCCCTCACGCTCGGCCTCTTTTACGCAGCCTATATCGCCCGCCTCACGCGAGGCGGCATGCTGGAAATCCTAAGCTCCGACTTCGTACGGACCGCCCGGGCGAAAGGTGCCTCCGAATTTCGAGCCGTAGTCGTGCACGCGCTACGAGGAGGCATTTTGCCTGTGGTGAGCTTCCTCGGCCCCGCCCTCGCCGGCCTCGTCACCGGCTCGTTCGTCGTGGAGTCGATCTTCCAAGTTCCCGGCCTTGGCCGCCACTTCGTGGAGGCCACCTTCAACAAGGACCAGTCCCTCATCCTCTCCACCGTGCTCTTCTACGCCGCCCTCATCATGCTAGCCAACCTCAGCGTCGACATCATCCAAGTCCTGCTCAACCCCAAGCTCCGCCACAAGTAGGAGCGACCTTGGTCGCGATTCCCACCCAGCATCCACTACCTAGCAAAATGCGCCTTTCGCCAAACCTTCCAAACCACTCCGAGGCTCCTAGCTCCCTATGGAACGACGCCCTGCGTCGCCTCTTGGACAACCGCCTCGCCATGGCCGGTCTCGGCTTCTTCGTTTTCATCACCCTCTTCTGCTTCCTCGGCCCCGTCCTTTATCGCTTCAATCCAGAAGCCCAAGTCCTCGCCCTCGAAAGCACGCTCCCCTTCCACACCGCCGAGCTGGTCGAGGTTCGCTTCGATCCCAGCAAAGCTACCCCCGACGAAGTTACCACCCTCGAAGACTTCGCAGAAGTCTACGCCCTCAACCCCGAGAAAGAACTGGCCGCCCTCGCGACCGGAAAGCCTCTCGAGGTCAACGGCATGCTTTTCACCCCTCTCACCCGCTTCCACGTATTCGGCACCGATGCCAAAGGCCGCGACATGCTGGCCCGCATCATGAGCGGCGGGCGCATCTCCCTCGGCGTCGGATTCCTCGCCACCGCCACCGCCCTACTCATCGGCGTCGCCTACGGCTCCATCTCCGGCTATTTCGGGGGACGGCTCGACGCCCTGATGATGCGCTTCGTCGACATCCTCTACGCCCTGCCCTTCCTCATCTTCGTCATTCTGCTGATGGTTCTCTTCGAGGACTTCGAGCACAAGATCCTGCTGGTATTCCTCGCCATCGGAGCCGTCGAGTGGCTGACCATGGCCCGCATCGTGCGCGGACAAGTCATGCACCTGAAAGAGCAGGAATTCGTGATGGCAGCCAAAGCGACCGGCGTGAAGACGGCCTCCATCATCAGCAAGCACATCGCGCCCAACCTCCTCGGCCCAGTCGTCGTCTACGCGACCTTGCTCATTCCCGCCGTCATGCTGCTCGAGTCCGTGCTCAGCTTCCTCGGACTCGGCACCCAAGCCAATGCCGCCAGCTGGGGCAGCCTCATCCGAGAGGGGCAACAAGCCATGCGCTCCGCTCCCTGGCAACTGATCGCCCCCTCCCTCTTCTTCTCCGCCACCCTCTTCGCCATGAACTTCCTCGGCGACGGCCTCCGCGACGCCCTCGACGTGAAGTCTGCAAAAGACTGAGCAGGTAGGAGCGACCTTGGCCGCGAAATCGCCTTGCGGTCCAAAACCATCTGGTGCAAATTCGCACCAGAACACTAAAGACCATGCCGAGACAAAGCATTACCCTCACCGAACCCAACGAAAATTGGCTAAGGAACCGCGTCGCCAATCAAGAGTTCGCCAACAAGAGCGAGGTCGTGAACGACCTCATTCGCAGGGAACGCCTTCGCGAAGAAGAAACCGAGCGCATCCGAACCGCCTTGATCGAAGGCGAATCCAGCGGCACTAGCGAACTCTCCATCGACGAGATCTGGGCTCAGGCTCGCAAAGGATGAGCAAAACTCCCGTTCGTCTCAGCAACGCCGCCCAAAACGATCTCCTTCAAATCGCTCGCTACGGGGACGAACGCTTTGAAAGAGAGCAATCCGACCGCTACCGAGATAAAATAAAAGAGCGACTCGCCCTGATCTCAAAAAATCCCCGACTGTACCCTACTGTAAACTACATCCGAAAAGGGTACCGCAGGAGCGTCTGCGGAGCGCATTCCATCTACTTCCGGGAAGAAGAGGAACATGTCCTGGTCGTTCGCATTCTCAAGCACCAAGACACCAGCGCATCCCTCGACATCTGATTCCCATCCTCCCCCTCCCTCTTCTTCTCCGCCACCCTCTTCGCCATGAACTTCCTCGACGACGGCCTCCGCGACGCCCTCGACGTGAAGTCTGCAAAAAACTGAGCAGGTAGGAGCGACCTTGGCCGCGAAGGGTTCGACAGGGGAGCGCCCCATCCCGGCTACGCATTCTCCTTGTCCCTACCACTCTAAATGTGGTTAACCCTCCCTCTTTCTCAGCAATCTTCTTTCCACCACCTGTGATAAAAGACCTAAAGACCTTCCTCAGCCTCCTGGCTGACCACAAAAAGTCCGTCATCCTCGCCATGATTCTCGGCTCGGTCGGAGGACTCGTGACCGGCGGCGGATTGACCACCGGCGTAGAGCGGCTTTTCACTCTCATTTTTTCCGACGACCGTAGCCTCAGCACTTCCCAGGTCATCGGAGTCGCTTCCAGCTTCCCTATACTCTTCCTCGTCCTCGGCTTCTGCGTCTTCGCCAGCGCCTACCTGCTCAATTACGCGGGACTGGCCGCCATTCGCGACCTGCGGGCCCAAGTCTTCGACCGCATCCAGCGCCTCCCGCTGGCCTACTTCCAAAGCTCCAAGACAGGCGACCTCATCTCCCGCATCACTGCCGACACCGCCGTGTTGCAAGTCACCCTTACCTTCATCGCCCGCAACGTCATCACCCAACCGGCCACTATCGTCGGCGCCATCGGGTACCTCTACTGGGTCGCGGCCAACAACGAGGGCGTCTACAAGATCTACCTCTGTCTCATCGCCCTGCCCATCGTGATCTTTCCCATCCGCAAGTTCACTCACAAGATCGAGCGCAAGGCGCGGCAGCAACAGGCCGAACTCGGATCCCTCACCAACAACCTCGCCCAAAACCTCACCGCAGCCCGCGAAATTCGAGCCTTCAATCTGCAAGATCGCGAAAACAGCCGCTTCGTTTCCCGCCTGGCCGACCTGTTCGTCTCCCAGATGAAGGTCGTCAAATACCAGTTCGGCCTCGGCCCCGTAGTGGAAGTCTGCTCCTCCATCGGACTCTCCATCGCTTTCATCATCGGCTACTACAACGGAGTACCCGCCGGCGTCTTCACCTCCATCTTCCTCGCCCTCTACCTCACTTACACCGCCGTCAAAAAGCTGGGCACCTTCGCCTCCGAACTTTCCAAAGGCGTCGCCTCCTATCAGCGTATCGCCGAAATCCTCGAATCCCCCGTCGACATCGACGACCCCGCCGACCCCATCGAGCTCGATTCGATTGCTGGCGACATCGAATTCAACGACGTTTCCTTCTCCTACGGCGACGCCCCCGCCCTTAAAGCGGCCAACGCCCGTATCCAAAAAGGCGATATCTGTGCCCTGGTCGGCCCTTCCGGCGCCGGAAAGTCCACCTTCGCCAACCTCGTTCCCCGCTTCTACGACGTGAGCGCCGGGGGCATCTTCCTCGACGGACACGACCTGCGCCGCTTTCGCCTCTCCGACCTGCGCGAGCAAATAGCCATCGTCTCCCAAGAGCCCGTTCTCTTCGACGATACCATACTGGAAAACATCCGCCTCGGCCGCCAAGACGCCACCGACGAGGAAGTCAAGGAAGCCGCCCGCCAAGCCTTTGCCCATGACTTTATCAGCGATCCACAAAACTGCCCCGACGGCTACGACACCCTTGTGGGTGAACGCGGAGCGCGCCTCTCCGGCGGCCAAAAGCAGCGCATCGCCATCGCACGCGCCTTCCTCCGCAATGCCCCGATTCTCATATTGGACGAAGCGACATCCGCCCTCGATTCCGAATCCGAAGCTCAAGTCCAGATCGCCCTCGACAAGCTTGTATCCGGAAAGTCAGTACTGATCATCGCCCACCGCTTCAGCACAATTAAAAACGCCAACAAGATCCTCGTCTTCAACGAGGGCGAAATCACCGCCAGCGGCAGCCACGAGGAGCTCTACCAGAGCAGCCCCCTCTACAAGGCCCTCTACGACCAGCAGCAAAGCAGCTAAAAGTGTAGCAGCGACCTTGGTCGCGATAAAAACAGGTGGAACAGCCCCTCCGCGGGCTTTGAAACCATGCCTCCCGCAGAGCGGCAGGCCTACCTACCCCAATCGCTCGCAGAGAGAACGAGCACAGCAACTCCTGCTCAAATGGTCTGTAGACCGTAAAAAGTGGCACGCTCTCGAGTTTACAAGGTTGATCGGAGAAGTGCTCCAGAACATTCTGCGCAACATATGATCCCGCTCAGAAATGGAGCCCTCGCACTCCTCGTTTTGACAGGCACCACCCTCCACGCCCAGCTCGCGCTCCAACCCTACGCCAAAATAGAGCCGCCCGCCATCAACGAATCCTCAGGACTCGTCAAGAGCCGCCAGTTCGAAAACGTATACTGGACCCACAACGACTCGGGCGACTCCGCCCGCATCTTCGCCATCACTCGGGACGGAAAGCCGATCCAGACTGAATGGGCCAAGCAAAACAGCCAGCCCTACGAAGGCATCCCCATCGCCGATGCCGTCAATATCGACTGGGAGGACATCTCCACCGATAGCCACGGAAACCTCATCATCGCCGCCTGCGGAAACAACGACAACGGCCGCCGAGACCTCGCCCTTTACATTGTGCCGGAGCCGGATCCGCGCACGGCTTGGAAAACCCGCACCCGCCAACGCATCGACTTCCACTACCCCGATCAAAAAGAGTTCCCTCATCCCGACCGACGAGACTTCGATTGCGAGTCACTCTTCTCCGCCAACGGAACGCACTATCTCGTATCCAAAAATCGGAGCACGCCGGAAACGAAACTCTATCGCCTCGACTCTCGAGCTCCCTTCAAGAGCAATCCCCTCACCCTCGTCAGCTCGTTCAACCTACGCGGACAAGCCACTGCTGCCGACGCTTCTCCCGACGGCACGAAGCTGGCGGTGCTTACATATACCAGCCTTTGGGTTTTCGAGAAGCCCACCGAGAGCGACGACTATTTCTCCGGTAAAGCCTCCTACAAAACCTTCTTCGCCAAACAATGCGAAGCGGTTTGTTGGGACGACGCAGAAACCCTCATCATCACCAACGAACAAAGGGACCTGTTCGAAGTGAAGCTCTCGGAACTTGTGCCTGACAGATAAAATCCCATGGAGGGACCGGTTCCACCCGGTCCGCGCTGCAGGAGCCAATATCCATCTTACGAAATTCGATTCCACCGCTCCGACCGTAAAAAAAAAGCGGCCGCCGCCGTTTCAATCAAAACAGCAGAAGCCGCGAATCGTTGTATGCATCCCCTTGTCGTGCAGCGGCCGCTAGAATAGCTTTCGCTTGGCTCGCTCCCTGAGTCCCTGCTGCATTTTGTGCAGCCGCTCGGAGCGTTTCCGGGCCCGTTCGGGACGAATCGGAGCTAGCTCATCTGGGTATTTGTGAAGCAGTTGCTCAATCCAATCTTCGAGCGGGTACCGGAGCCGAACGGGTTCGTCGCAACGATGTCTATCGTAGTTACGGTTCGTATCCATTTTCCCTCCTTATAAAAAGTATTACGAACGAGAGACATAAGTGGTTGTCTTACGTTCCGAACTCGGCGTAATTGACCAAGATTTTAAAAACCACCTAGTCTTTACCCCTAGAAAAGGTGCCTGCCAACCCCGCTCACACTCCCCCAGAGGTCCGACAACGGTTAAACGATTGAAACTGGATTAGCCTTCCCGGCATCGCCTTGGAAGTCTCCAGACAGAGATCGTCAAACAGGCCCACTCACCCCACACCAACCCCGTTTCCTTATGCCAAAACCATTGAGTCGCCGTTCTTTTAACCGGGCGATGCTCCTCATCGGAGGATCCTTTGCCCTTTCCTCAAAGCTCGCGGGACGAGAGCTGCGAATCCCTCGCATCGGTATCCAGTCATCGCTGAGCAACGCCCCGCAGATCCATGCTGCCGGCGGCCAGTTCGTGGGCCTCAGCGTCGCCGGGTTCCTCGACCCCTTCGGCCCGGAAGCCGAGTTCGCCGCAAAATTGGACGAGGCCGCAAAATCCCCAATCCCGATCTACACCTGCAACAGCTTCATCCGGGCGAAGCACCTGCACTGCACCGGCCCCGAAGCCAACCATGACGAAGTGGTCGCCTACTGCGAAATTGCCTTCGACCGAGCGAAACGGGCGAAGGTGTCCAACATTACTTTCGGCAGCTCCGGCTCGCGCAACATCCCCGAAGGATTCGACTACGACACCGCCATCGAACAATTCGTATCCCTCCTCAAACGACTCGGCCCCCTCGCCGCCGCTCGCGGCGTCACTGTAAGCGTAGAGCAACTACAGTCTCGCGAGTGCAACTTCATCAACCGCATCTCCGAAGTCGAAAGAGTCGTCCGGGCAGCCAACCATCCCAACATTCGGGGCGTAGCCGACTTCTACCACATGGCCGCCGAAGGCGACACCCCGGAGCAACTGGCTTCCGCCGCCGACATCATCCATCACGTGGAAATCGCAGAACTAGAAGGCCGCCGCGTTCCCGGCACCAGCGGACAAGACTTCCGCCCCTTCCTAGGCGTTTTGAAAAAAGCCGATTACCGGGGCGCCATCGGCATCGAAGGCCGCTGGGAAATTTCCGAAATCGAAGCAGCGTTCGCAGAGATCAAAAAACAATGGATAGAAGCTTAAGCAAATTCCTCTTAACCTGCGCCTGCCTCAGCATAACCGCCTTGTCTCCAGCAAATGGAGACAAAGTCTACGCCACCTACTGCGCCTCCTGCCACGGAGCCGAGGGAGCCGGCCTGCTCGGCCCTAACTTGACAGATGCGGAAATTCTTCACGGCAGTACCTTGCCGGAAATCAAAGCCGTTATCGAAAACGGAGTTCCCAGCAAAGCCATGCCTGCGTGGTCGGGCATCCTCTCTCCAGAAGATATCCAAGCAGTCGCCCAACACGTGCAATCCCTCATGGGCAGAAACCTGATCGGTCCCAACCAGGAAGGTAAGTCCACCGTCACCCCCTTTCCCCAAGGATCGCTTGGCCAACCCATTTTGCTGCGCACCTTCATGCCCACCCTTTCCTTGGCGGACGACATCTTTCCGAACCACGACCAAGGAGAAGCGACGCCCAAATACAGTCCTAGGGATGGCACTTTTGACCCGGTAGAAACCGACCCTGCCGTGCCGGGCATTCCCGGAGCCATCGCCGTAAGTTTCGGCGACTCCCTTTCCTACTGCTTCGATTCGACCGAGTGCCGCTTGCTTTACACCTGGAGCGGTCCCTTCCTCGATATGACCAACTATTGGGGAGCGGGAGAAGGCGGACGCCGCAAACGCTTCGCCTACCAAGCGGAGGTCATCGGCACCCTGGCCTTCGCCGCCAACGGTCCCGCACCATTCGAGGGAAAGCCTCGATTCCATGGCTACCAGAAAGTTTACGGCGTACCACAATTTGAATACAGCGTCGGAGAGCTGAAGGTTTCCTTGATCATCGAACCGGGAGCCACCGCCGGCGAAGCGAAATGCACCTACCGGACAAACGCCAAAGGAGCGCTAACCGTTCCGCTGCCTACAGGATCGGATTTCACGATCAGCAGCAACCTCGGCAAAACCAGCAAGGGCTCGCTCCATCTAGACGCTGACCAAGCGAAAGCCTTCACCTTGACCATCACTCCAAGCTCCGACAACCGATGAAGCCCTTTACTATCGCCCTAAGCCTGTTCGCGATCACGGCGTCACCGCTGTTCGCCGGTAGCTACCAGATCGAAGCCATCGAAGTTCCGCACTACGTCATGCCCGAAGTCGGCGGCCTCGGCTTCACGCCGGACGGCGAACTCGTCGTCGCCCTGCGGCGCCATGGCATCCTGATGGCCCAACCATCCGCTGACCCGACCGCCTTTCCGTGGAGATCCTTCTCTACCGACAGCCTGCACAACCCTTGCGGGATTCAAGTCATCTCAAAAAGCGAAGTCATCGTTTCCCAGATGCCGGAGCTCACCCGCATCACCGATACCGACGGCGACGGCATTGCCGACAACTACGAAAACATAGCCTCCCCGTGGGGCGTGAGCGGCAACTACCACGAAACCAACGCCCTTGTCCCCGACGGCCAAGGCGGATGGTATGTCGCAGTCGGCACCGCATCACACAACGGCCCGACATTCACCCATACCCGCGGAACCTTCGCTCCGAACGGTCGCACCGGACGCAACTACGCGGCCGTGCCCTGGAAAGGTTGGATCTTGCACGTCGATTCCACAGGAAACTCCACTCCCGTCGCCGGCGGTTTTCGCGCCCCAAACGGCATTGTCATCGATCCCCAAGGACACCTTCTCGCCACAGACAACCAAGGCGACTGGCGAGGCACCTCCCCGCTCTACCATATCGAAAAAGGCAATTTCTACGGGCATCCCTCTAGCCTCGTCTGGGACAAGGAATTCACCAAAAACGTATCACAAGACCCACTACAATACTACATCGACGACTTCGAGCAGTATCAAAAGGACCGCACTCGAGCCGTCATCGAGTTCCCCCAAGGCTTCATGTGCAATTCTCCCAGCGAGCCCCTCTTCGATACCACCGACGGCGCCTTCGGCCCCTTCACCGGACAAGCCTTTGTGGGCGACATCGCCGGCGACCGCATCCTCCGCTGCATGATCGAGGAAGTGGACGGTGTTCTGCAGGGAGCGGTGGTCAAGTTCATCGACGGCGGCATAGGCGGCGGCACCAATCGTCTCGTTTTCAGTCCCGACGGCAAAACCCTCTATGTCGGCCAAACCTACCGCGGCTGGGGCAACCTCGCCGAGGGCCTCAAACGCGTCACCTACACCGACGAGCTCCCCTTCGAAGTCCAGAACATCGAGCTCGAGAAGGACGGTTTCCGTCTGACGTTTACCAAGCCTATCGACTCGAAAAAGGCGTATAAGTTAAGTAACTACAACGTAAAGAGCTATTGGTACAAATCCCACCACGCCTACGGCAGCCCGCAAATGGATTTGCAGGAACTGGGCGTTTCCAAAGTCGAGGTAGACGGGAAGACGCTGTTCATGCAGATCCCGAACCTGCAAGCGGACCGCATCGCAGAAATCAACCTGCCAAGCGCCCTCGCCGCCACCGACGGCACCCCACTGGGCCAAGGGCAGATTTGCTACACGATCCGCAAGCTGAAAAAATAGGGCTTTCTTACGAAAGCCCGCAGCTCTCCTACAAGTCTCACGCGGCTCGGCCTCCCGCATTTCGACAGGATAAGCGCCTCGGCTTAACCGCTGGAACCATAACTTCCGGATTGCTCGCAACCTGGTTTTGCACCATCAGCAAGTATCTAACTCGCTATGGCATTAACCGCGTTCCCGACGTTTCGAATCTTGGCTTTGCTACTGTGCCTGTTGAGCCTCGCGGGACGAGCGCAGGCAAGGAAGAGTTGGATTCACATCCAGATCAAGGTCGCCCAAGCGACTGCCGATTAGCTGGTGCAACGATCGGGGCGCTCCCGTCAAGCGCCCCCTCACTTCAATGGAATTCTTAGGGAGTCGGGATCCCTAAACGCGCTCCTTCAACTAATCGGAAACAGAAGACATTCTTATGAATTCTGTTCATTAAAAACCCCTTGCTTCATTCATCCGTTGCGGAATGATTCCGCCCCACAGATGAAGCGAATAAAAACCCTCCTCCCTCTACTCGCTCTACTGTCCCTCCCTCAAATCTGCCTTGGCCAGGACGCCGCGGCAGACGGAACAGTAGATACCGGAACGACCGCGTGGATGCTCATATCCACCGCTCTTGTCCTCTTCATGGTCCCAGGCCTGGCCATGTTTTACGGCGGCTTGGTGCGGACCAAGAACGTCATCAGCACCATGATGCACAGCTTCGTGGCCATGGCAGTTATCGGCGTGCTCTGGGTCGTCTGCGGCTACGCCCTGACCTTCGGCGACAGCGTGCTCGGCGGTTTCATAGGCTGGAATCCCGACTACTTCATGCTCAAGGGTATCGACAACAGTATCGTGGACGGCATTCCGGAGTACATCGTCGCCATGTTCCAAGGCAAGTTTGCCATTATCACACCGGCCCTGATCAGCGGCGCCCTAGCAGAGCGCGTATTCTTTCGTGGATACGTTTGCTTCATCGCCCTCTGGTTCCTTTTCGTCTACTGCCCGCTTTGCCACTGGATCTGGTCAGCCGACGGCTGGCTGCTCAACGTGGGAGCAGCAGGCGTTATCGACCTCGCTGGCGGGCTCGTCATTCACGTCTCCGCCGGCACCAGCGCCTTGGTAGTCGCCCTCTTCCTAGGTAAGCGACAGGGAAACCCGCGCGATCTCATCAATCCCAACAACCTTGTCATGACCATGATGGGCGCTGGATTCCTCTGGGTAGGCTGGTTCGGGTTCAACGCCGGCTCCACCGTGCAGTCCGGCCTCGACACGGCTCGAGCCCTCACCATGACCCAGATTTCCGGAGCCTCCGGAGCCCTCGCTTGGACGCTAATCGAAGCCATCAAATTCAAGAAGGTCACCTCACTCGGCTTCGTTTCCGGCATCCTTTCTGGCCTCGTGGTCATCACTCCTGCAGCCGCCGTGGTACAACCCATGGGGGCAATCCTGCTGGGAGCTGCCTCCTCTTGCGTCTGCTTCCTAGCCCTCAAAGCCAAGGATAAACTCGGCTACGACGACACCCTCGACTGCTTCGGTATCCACGGCGTGGGGAGCGGACTCGGCGTGGTGCTGCTTGCTTTTCTCCTTCGCCCCAGCTGGCTTGCGGACGCCGCCGCCGGAACCGAGTCGGGCGTTTGGACGGCAATGGACCAATTTGGTATCCAAATGCTGGGTATGGGCGCCACTATCGGCCTGTCCGCAGTTGCGACCTACATCATTTGCGTGCTTGTGGCCAAGACGGTCGGCTTCCGGGTCGATAAGCAAAGCGAGATTGTTGGCCTCGACCAATCGCTGCACGGCGAACACGGCTACGGCCTCGCTAAGGGCGAATAGTTTGCCCAAAGGACAGCCCTCGACTCAAACTCCTTTTGGGAGCCCCGCTTCGCTTTTGCGAGCGGGGCTCTTTTTGCCTCTTTCGCAATTACGATGAATTCTCGAACGCAAAAAGCGATTGCCGGCACCTGCTCTCCGAAACGTCTACCCCCACCTAGCGAATTCTCTTCGTGACAGCAACCGCGCATCATGGGAGATACTAGCCCTCCATGCTGCGCTTCCTTCTCCTTCTTTCCGGCGTTTTCTTCTGCTCGACCTCGGTCATCCTGATCCGGTCCAGCAGCCTTCCGCCTGCCTTGGTAGGAAGCTACCGGCTCCTGTTCGCTTCCCTGCTGCTGCTTCCCATTTTCCTGAAAAGCTGGCACACCCATCGAGAAAGGGTGCAGCTTCGCATGTTTCGCCGCTGCCTGATACCCGCCGCCCTGCTTTCCGTCCACCTCATCTCCTGGGCCCTGGGCGCCCGCATGACCTACATCGCCAACGCGACTTTGATCATCAACCTCACGCCCGCCGTCATGCCGTTCCTCGCCTTCTTCCTAATCAAGGAAAAGGTCACCCGTCGCGAAATACTGGGTACGCTGGTCGCTCTCGCAGGAGTGGCCGTGCTTTCGGCGAATGCCTTCAGCATAAATCCCGACTACTTGCTGGGCAACTTCGTCTGCTTCGGCTCCATGATAACCTTCGCGGCCTACCTCGCCTTCGGCAGAATCAACAAAGACTTCCCTTCGATCTGGCTCTACATGGTACCCATCTATGTTGTGGCGACGGCTCTGAGCTTTCTCTTCTCCTTGCTCACGCTTGATTCCATCAGCCTCGGATCCTGGGAAGAGGCCGGGTGGATGCTGGCCATGGCTATACTCCCCACCATCCTCGGACACGTCACCCTGAACAACAGCTTACGCTACTTCACCGCCCAAACCTTTGCGGTAGTGAACCTACACCAATTCGTTTCCGCCGGCATCCTCGGTTGGCTCATCTTTAGCGACACTCCCCCCTTGACCTTCTACTTCGCAGCCACCCTCTGCGTCAGCGGCGCCGTCATCGTTATCCACGAGGCCGCAAAAATCCGCCGCGCCGCCCGCAAGGCGAAAGCATAAGGCGTCGCCGTTCCCTCCACACTCAGCCGAGGTGGAACGGCCGCTCCGCGCGCGTTACCGCCCCCCTTCCACTCTATGGATCGAGTGGTCCATAATCTGCTGGAGAGCAAGGCATGTTTACTCGATTCCTTCTGCTCTCGCTAGCCCTCGGATTCCTCTGCCCGAACCTTGCAGCCAAATCCAAATGGTGGAAAACTGAAATAGAGGGGATGCGCGTCTACAGCGAATCGAGCGAAAACAGAACTCGCAAGCTGCTGGCAGAACTATCGGACGCTCGCGGCACATTGGACCTTCTCTTTCCAGGACTTGTGCAGGAGGGAGCAATGCCCCTGAACGTCTACATATTCAAAAGCCGAAAATCCTTTTCGCAAGTAGCCCCTCTCTACGATGGAAAACCGAACAACAGCATCGTCGGACTGTATCTAAAACATAACTACGAAGGCCCTAGTCTAATCATAGTAGGTGAAGGAGAAACCGAGCAAATCCGGTCGACAGCGTTCCATGAATACGTCCATCACTTGCTGCACCAACCCGGATTGAAACTACCGCCGTGGCTGGACGAAGGATTCGCGGAACTCTTCTCAACCGTTGTCCGAAAAAAGGACAACAAGGTTGTCGTAGGAAGCACCATTCCAAGCAGCATCTACGCGCTACAAAGGCATGAACCGATACCGCTCAAACGGTTCTTCCGCATCCAGCACAGTTCTCACGAATACGGTTCGGGCTCTCAGGAAACGAGCGTCTTCTACGCCCAATCCTGGGCCCTCACCCACTTTCTCATGTACGGCGAAAACAAGCTGCCTGAGAACGCATTCCGCAAACTCTTCAACCGGGCAAAAAACGGGACTCCCATCTACGAAGAGGACTTGATGGAACTCCTAGGAGTCAACTACGCCCAGCTCGAGCAGATGCTCGCCAACTATTGCAAAAACGGAAAGTTCACCCAGCTGGTGTACGGCCTTCCCGCAAATCCATCCGTCGAGGACGCCGCGCTCGTCCCTCTGAGCCAAGGGGAAATCCAGCTGCTCTACGGATCCCTCCTCCTCGTGACCCGCGACGCTCAAGAAGCGTATCCTTACCTCGCCCGAGCTTCCGAAGCTCTCGAGCAATCAACCCTGGCTGCCTCCTTTCTCGGTTACCAATCCATGGCTCAAGGCCGCTGGAGCGACGCAACCGCCGACCTCAAGCGAGCCATCGACCTAGGAGGAGAGTCCCCGTATCTCTATCTCAACTACGCGACGAGCTTGCTTAGGGAGCACATTCCGAACTACGCCTTTTACTCGGAATCCATAAACGAAGCAGAAACCGGAGAGCTGCTACATGCTCTGAACCGTTCCCGAGAATTGGGAGGAGACTTCTCTCAAGAGCTCTTCAAGCGGTTCGGCGAGGTGATCCTCTCCTCCGCAAGCGAACCCCCACCGGAGCAAGTCAGCGTCCTGGTACAAGGACATCAAATTTATCCCTACGACGAATGGATCGCCCTGTATATCGCTCAATACCTCGTCGCGAGATCCCGCTGGGAAGAGGCGAGGAATTTCGTCGAGTACACGTCTCGACTTCCCCTAGACAGCAGCGCGAGGGAGCTGCATCGCACGCTCCTCAAAAGCTTGCCTCCGAAGAGCGAAGGCTGAGAGGGCAAGGGTCCCTATTCGATTTCGCTGACGTCTCCCTGCAAGTACTCCTCCGGAAAAATCGCTTCCTCGGCCTCGATCTTCTCTCGAATAGACGCGACGACCTTGCTCGCTGTTTCAATGCGTTCGCTTTCTTTAGCAGTAAGCTCGCCATTTCGATCGCGGCTGCGCAAAGCGCGGTCCCAAAAATCTGGATACTCGGAAAACTCATACCCAGCCGAAGCGAGCAAGTACAGAGCAATCAAATCTGCCTCCACCTCGAAGGCGTGCGAATAGGCGTTGCCCCCCATTCCCCCAAAGAGACCTCCTGTATTGACCCCACTGGCTGCAGCCGCCACGTCGAGGATCTGACCCAACATCGCATTCTTGCCCTTCTGCTTGGAGTGCCGCATCACGTTTTTCGCGAGGGCGTAGGCGCACAAATAGCTCAGGTCTTTTTCGCTTTTTAGATTCTCCACTAAAGCGAGGCCAATCCAAATGACGTCCCCATCGACCTGCAGATCCACTGCGTTGGAGGCCACTACGACCACCCCATAGTATGCGCCTTCCACAGGTTGCACCTCCAACTCGAGCACTTCGTCGCCGCGCTGCACAAGCAATTGGTTCGGTCCTCCGGGCTCCAGCTGACGCTTCACCTGCCGCGCCGCATAAAGGGCGGAACGCGACCCTTCCGGTACCTTCGAGCCGTTGATGGAGAGCAGACGATCGCCTGCCCGCAAGCCAGCGCTCTCCGCAGGCGAGTCTGGAAAAACGGTGAGCACCGAAACCCAAGGTCCAAAACCTTCCGCTCGAGCTTCCACTAACAAGGCTTCGCTGTAGAAGGCCTCCGTGACAAACGCGGCCCCAATGTAGCCGTGCGTTTCTTCTGCCCGATAGTTCGCCGCTTTCTCGATCAAGGGGTGCAAAACCTGCCAAACCTTTGACTCCGCTTCGTGGATACGCCCTAGGAACGCCGCCCGCATCCGAGCTTGCTCGGCTTCCTTGCGGGCTTGCTCCGCCCTGCGTTCGGCCGATGACGTTGAGTCGCAACCACTGAAGGCGAGCAAGCTTAGACTGACACCGAGGGCAAAGAGAAATCGAGGACGGAACATAGGCTGGATGAGCATAAGCTATCCGCTAAGACGCTCTAATCAACTCCTTAAACCCCGGAGCTGGAGCAGCTCCTAGTTGTTGAGGTAGCGCCGCACCTCGCCGATCGTTTGCCCCACCAGTTCCTCCAGCCGGTCCACGCTTTGGCGGGCAAACTCGGTGTCTCCCGCTCTGAGCGAAGACTCTATTTGCTGTGTCAACTCGGATACAGCAACCAAGTCCGCGTTTTGAGAGGCCCCTTTCATCGCGTGGATGCGAACCGTCGCGGTTTCGACTTCGCCGGATTGGATAGCCAAAGCGAAGTCTCTAAAGTTTGCGTTGATATCCGGGACGCAGGCTTCAAGCACTTGCGCGACAAGCTCTTCATCCCCCATCAGGCGGGATTTGAGGCTCTCCAAGTCAAAAAGATTGGTGGGATTAAAAGCAGGTTCGGCCATTTTCGTTCAGGAGCTGGATAGGGAGAGGATGGTATCTAACAATTGAACGGCGAGGCAATAGAGTATTGAAGCAAAGCCCCCAAGTCAGAGCGAAAAACCCTGCCCTGATGAGCTGCTCTGCGCAGGAAAAACGCGAGAGCTACCTAGGCCGCCTAGGGGCTAGCCTAATTGGCAGTGCACTCCCAGCGAAGGGCGTACGCTCGCTTCCGCCATGGGAAGCGTAAACCGGAACACAGAACCGCGCCCCTGCTCCGATTCGACCCAAATCCTACCCCGGTGGGCCTCAACCACTCGCTGGCAGATAGCCAAGCCCAGCCCGACACCTTCCGGATGCGTCGGCCCCGACAAACGCTTGAAGGGCTCGAAAATCCTCGAGAAATACTTCGCATCGATCCCACGCCCATTGTCCTGAACTGCGATTTCGACCTCGCTTCCCCGCACCATGGCCGCGACCTTGACGAGCGGCGGCTCTTCGCCGCGATACTTGATCGCGTTCGAGATCAAGTTTTGCAGCACATGAACCAAAAGCCCCTCGTCCGCTTGGACTAGCGGCAATTCCCCCACTTCTACCGTGGCGGACTCCTCCTCGACCAATGCGCTGAGGTTAGACACCGCTTGGCCAGCGATCGCTGACACTTCCACCGTACCCAACTCAACAGATTTTTCTCCGAGGACACTGAAATTTAGCAGGCTATCGACCAGCTTCTCGGCTTGCTCGGTGAAGGACTCGATATATTCGATAAACTCGATTTCTTCCTCGTCCGCATCCCGCGAAGCCGCTTTCTGCTTCAGCAAGCTTGCATAGAGGCCAATTGACTTCACCGGAGACTTCAGGTCGTGAGCCGCGACATGGGCAAAGCTTTTGAGATTTCTCTGGGCCTCTTCCAGTTCGCGGCGCTGACGCCAGCGCTCGAGCCCATACCGTACCGTCCGCGACAATTGGTCCGCCCCAAATTCCCCTTTGGTAAGGAAGTCAATCGCCCCCAGCCGCAAGGATTCCTCGCCAATTCCTTCATCGGAATTCGCCGTCAGCACGATGACAGGATTCGCTGGACCCATCGCTCGGAAGAAAGTCTTCAGCGTATCCAGTCCCTGGCTCTCAGGCAGGCCAAGATCTAGCACGATCAAATCGTAATGGCCCGACGACAATTCAGCGAAACCCTCGGATAGTGACTCCACCACCGTCACTTCATGCGTGTGCTTGAAGCCCTTGCCCAAGGCAGCCGTGAAGAAAACCGCATGGTCGCGGCTGTCCTCCACGAGCAGAACTTGAATGGGTCTTGGGAATTCCATGATGATTCGAGCGACAAATACGATTTTAGGCAGGCCTGTTCAAGGGGTCTTCTAGATTCCCATGGGGAATTTCAGCGGGAGCTTGAAGGTGAAGCGTACTCCCTTCTTGGGATCGTTGCGAATCTCCAAGGAACAACCCATCGAATCCAACATGTGGCTCGCCACCTGGATCGAACAAATAGACTGACGCTCGATCGGGCTGCACGACTCGCTGTCGGTTCCCTTGGAGTCGAAAAGCGACGCGTAGGAGCGGGCTTCGATGCCGCTTCCCTCGCTGTTGATCCCAAGCGAAAGGTGCCCATCCACCACTACCGATTCGATGCAGACCGTCTTGTCGTTGTCAGAATACGACAGCGCTGCAGAGAGTAGATTTCGAAGGACAGTCGAGAGCATTCGCTCGTCGCAATAGGCCTTGAAGTCGAAGACTCCGCGCTGGGCGATGTAGATCCCCCGTTCGTCGGCCAAGGAGGTGAGTAGGCGAACCGCTCGATGAATGCACCCCGATACATCTACCATGGCGAGATTCGGGCGCATCGCCCCACGCACGCTGCGCCCCCAATCCAGAAGCTCCTTGGTCGCGATCAAGGCTTCGCAGGAAGTTTGGTAAGCTGTATCCAAAAGCTCGATCAGCATCTCCTTGGGCATATTCTCGGCCTCCTTGTAGGTAGTGGAAAGCATCTGGTTCAAAGCGAACAAGGGAGTCGCGAGATCCGTTTCCAAAAGCGACATCAGCCAATCCTTCGAGGCGTTCGCCATCTTCAAGGAGCTCTCCGATCGTTTTCTCTCAACCGCATACTGGGCCATTCGGTCGAAAATCATTCCACATTCCTTGTTCTTCTGAACGAAGTTCACCGCTCCAGCGCGTATCCCGCGCTTGTAGACGTCCGGGTCTTGGTTCCCCGTAACCATGATGTAGGAGGACGCCGGGTAGTTGGCAGAAAGCTTCTGAATCACTTCCGAGCCTTCCTCTAAGCCGAGATTATAGTCTACCGCGACAATCTCGTAAGCGCCTACTTCGAGCTTGGACTCCGCTTCCTCCGAATTTCGCGCCCAATCGAACTCGTATCTATTGTCTGAATTCGCCCCGATCATGACTGAAAGGGAGCGGTAGTCGTGTATGCTGTCGTCTACAATCAAGACGTTCAAAGGAGCAGAGGCTGACTTGTCTGAGGTATGTTCTTTAGTGGCGTTCATGGTGCAATCAGTGGTTAAGTAATTCAGGCCAATCACATTGGCCCGTTCGCTGCGGCAAAGCTCGGACCAAAGTGTACTGGCAAGTAGCTCCACCACCCTAGAGAACGGCGCGAGAATCTTCCTACGAAGCAGGTAAGCGCCACAAACTTCACCCTCTCGCCCCATTAACGCTCCTTTTAAAATCGCATGCGGCAATGCCGCTTCTTCCCGTAAAGTAAGCGTAAAGCGGGGCGATTCGCTTACCTCGTTTTTACAAAGCTAGGTAATGCAACTCCAGCGACCGAGTTCCCAAACCTAGCGCGGCGAAACGATCCTCTATCTAGATCCCGGTAAGGTACCTCTCCACTTCACGGATAGAATCCCTCACGACAGTGGACAAATCCTCTAGACGCCTTTCGACTCCGACCCTATCCCCCGCTTTCAAACCCTCCTCTATCTCTAGGGCAATCGCTGCCAGAGCCCGCAGGTCTGCGTTCTTGGCCGACCCCTTCAATGTATGGGCCACCTTGCCCGCAGTCGACTCGTCCCCCGCTTCGACACTCGATTTGAGCAATTCAAAATTTCGGCTGAGGTCTTGCAGGCAAGCCTGCAAAACCTTCCTCATCAACTCCTCATCGTCCATCAGTCGAGAAAGGAGCGATTCGGCCGCAAAGAGCTTCAATTCATGGCGAGAGGAATCTTTCATGAATCGAAGACGACAGGCAAGCTTGCGCAAAACCCGAGCGGAATCAAACAAGGCCCCCGATATCTCGGAAAGATCGCACCTAGGTGCCTAGTTGAAACGCCTCACACTTCCAGGAGAGCGGAAACGATTTTACGCCATTCCTCTTGCAACGCCCCGTGGAAAACAGGCTGACGGGCCCGGCTGTACCAGTAGCCCGCGTTACCTTCGTCCCCTTCCTTGCGGTGGAGGTAGGCATGCACCCAATCGCCCTCGCGACTGGCAGCATCCTGGGCGATTTCGTGGGCCCGGCTCCAGTCCCCCTTCGCGTCCCACCACAAAGCCAAGAGAGCCCCATCCACTTCTTGAGGGGGATTTTCCTGCTCCAGCGACCTCACAAAATCCTGCAAATCCATCCTCCGATGCAAGCAAGCCGCTCCTCGCCTCTCAAGCGCCAAACGCTTCGCCAGTCCCCGCACTTTTCACTTTTTCGCCCTTCACTCTTTCACAATCGCCGCCACTATTCGCCGCACCAATGAAAAAACCCGAACGTTGCTGCCAGCGCCTCACCTGGGCCGACCTCGACCTCGCTCCTCTCCAAACGCTTATCCAGCTCGCGAAATCTGAGGACCTAGCCGGCGGCGGGCTCAGCCGCGGCACCGACACTCCGGGCGACCATTCCTCCGCCTTGCTCGACGCTGACCAAACGGTGAAAACCACCCTCCGCGCCCGCAGCCCCATCACCCTTTGCGGCGTCGAGCTGGCTCCGCATGTCCTCGCCGCCTACGATCCCAAGCTCGCCTTCGCAGCGGCAGCGGCGGACGGCGACACTCTCGCTCGAGGCGATGCCATCGGAACAGTGAGCGGTCCAGCGCGAAGCTTGCTCAGCGCCGAGCGTCCCTTGCTTAATTTCCTGCAAAAGCTCTCCGGCGTCGCCACCCTCACGCAACGCTACGTGGACGCCCTCGGAAACAGCTCCACCCGGCTGCTCGACACCCGCAAAACCACCCCCGGCTACCGAACGCTCGAAAAATACGCCGTCGCTTGCGGTGGCGGCTGGAACCATCGCATCGGCCTCTTCGACCGAGTCATGCTGAAGGACAACCATCTGGCTGCTTTCGGAGAAAACCCTCGCCAATCCGCAATCGACGCCGTCGCGGAATCCCGCAGGCGCCATCCCCAGATTCTCGTGGAGATGGAAGTGGACACCCTAGAGCAGATCGAGCACGCCCTCGCCGCCCGCGTCGATATAATCCTTCTAGACAACTTCTCGGTCGATCAACTCAAACAGGCGGTAACGCTCATCGGCGACCGGGCTGTCACCGAAGCGAGCGGCGGCATCACCATAGAATCCCTGCCCGAATTGGCGAAACTCGGGCTCGACTTCATCTCCACCGGAGCCACCGTGCACCAGTCCACCTGGATCGACATAGGACTCGACTCCTAGACCACAGCCTCCCCTCACCTTCCCTTTCCATGTCAGACAGCAACGTCCTCATCATTCGCGAATTTCTCGCCGCCGACGGCGACTTCGTATCAGGCAGCGAGCTGGCCGAACTCATCGGAGTTTCCCGCGTATCCGTTTGGTCATACATGGAAAAGCTGAAAGCGCAGGGCTTCGACTTCGAAGCGGTCCGCAGCAAGGGGTATCGGCTCACCAAAGTTCCCGAAGAGCTCAACCAACCACTTATCCAAGCCCGCCTTCAACACGCCGCCGACAAATTCAAAGCAATCGTGCTCGACGAGGTCGATAGCACCAACTCCGAAGCGGAACGCCTTATCGCCAATGGCGAGAACACGCCATTCGTAGTCATCTCACGACTACAAACAATTGGACGCGGACGTCTGGGACGCGCCTGGCACAGTCCCCAAAACGGAAACCTCTACGCAAGCTTCGGATTCCGACCTCAAATCTCGCCCACCCAAATGTCGCTCTTCACCCTCTGGATGGGCATCAACATTTGCGAATGCATCAACTCCATCTGCCGCGTAAACTGTCAAGTCAAGTGGCCCAACGACCTGCACATCGAGGGAAAGAAAGTCGCCGGTATCCTGACTGAAGCTCGCATGGAAGCAGATCAGGTCCTCAGCGCCGTGCTCGGTCTCGGACTCAACGTAAACAGCGACGGCTCGGATTGGCCGGAGGAGCTCAAGCAAATCGCAACCTCCCTGAGGCAAAGCTCCGGGCAAAGCTTCGATATCAACAAACTTGTATCCGCAATTACCGGACGCATCGCTATCGCATACAAGCAACTCGCTGACGGCAGCCATCGAGCGGCGCTAAAAGAACGCTGGCCTCGCTACGACACCCTTGCCGGAAAAAGCATCCGCCTCATTCAAGGTGATAGCCGAATCTCCGGAGTCGCCAGCGGCATCGACAACAGCGGCGCCCTCATTATCGAAAAAGAGGATGGGTCCCGCTTCCTGGCTCGAGCAGGCGAGGTCACCATCGAAAAATAGCGAGGAGCGAGCCGCATCGCGCAGTCGCTCCGCTCCCAAAATCGTGCGAAGATTCACACCCAGTCCTCCCCTCCACAACTCTGCCACGCCATGAAAGTTCACCCCGAGATGTCAGCCAAGCACATGGCTTGGATCGAAAAGCAAAAGATGTTCTTCGTCGGAACCGCTCCTCTCGCCAGCGACGGCCATGTAAACCTGTCACCAAAAGGTGGAGACAGCTTCCGCGTTCTCGGACCTCTCGAAGTCGCCTACTTGGACTACACCGGGAGTGGCGCCGAGACCATCGCCCATCTCCGAGAGAACGGGCGTATGGTGATCATGTTCTGCGCCTTCGAAGGAGCTCCGCAAATTTTTCGCCTGCACGGAACCGGAACCGCCCACCTCAAAGGAAGCGACGAATACGAGCGTCTCGCCACCCACTTTCCCCAAAACACCGGAGCCCGGGCCATCATACACCTCGACGTTAAGCGCGTCGCGGATTCCTGCGGTTACTCGGTACCACTCTACGAATACCAAGGCGACCGCGAGGTCTTAGACAAGTGGGCTTCGAAAAAGGGAGAAGACGGAATCATCGCCTATCAGCAGGAGAAGAACCTGCAAAGCATCGACGGCTTGCCGAGCATCGATCCTCGCTAGCGAGTGAAAAGTCGACAAACGCGACAATTTTTGCGTTAATCGCCCCTAACTGCCGCGTGGGCTACACCCCGCTCCGTCACCACCATGCAACTACAGGACGCGATCAACTTTATCAACGCTTCTCTGGCCCCAGCCGTCTTGGTCACGGGAGTCGGACTGCTGCTGGCAGGGCTGCAATCCAAGTACAGCACTTTAGTTACCGTCATCCGCCAGCTGAATAGCGAACGTCGAGGCCTGGAACCGCTCGACGCCAGCCTCAACCGCGTGAACAAGCAAATCGATTCGCTTATGCAACGAGCGCGGCTGGTGCGGAACGCCATCTTCTGTTTCTACACGACGGTCGTATTTCTCGTCTTCTCCTCAATCGCTCTCGGGATCGGCGTCCTCAGTGCCCTCGCCTCCTCTGTCTTAGTCTTTGTCCTCTTCGGACTCTCGCTCAGCTTCCTCTTCATCGGGCTTGGCTATGCGACGCGAGAGGCCATCCTTTCCTACCGAATCGTTCAGCTCGAAATTTCAGATGAGTGACCTGACCCAGCTCACCCTCGAGAACTACCAGGCGATCCTCGCTCCCTTTCTCATGATGACCTCCGCAGCCACGCTCGCATGGGCGCTGCAAACCCGGTTCAGTCGCATCGTGCAAGGGATCCGTTCGCTCCTGTCCGACGGCAGCAGGGACAATATCGACTACGCGAGCTCGCTCGAAAAGCAGATCAGCAACCTCACCCGTCGCTCCCTTTTGCTCCGCAATGCAGTGGCTACGCTGTACGGGTCTATGTGTCTCTCCCTCCTTTCCGCCATCCTCCTCGCATTCGCTACCGTGGCTAACCTGCCACTGGCAAGCGCGGTGGTCGCCACCTTCCTGCTCAGCTTGATCGCCCTTTCCGCAGGTTTGCTCTTTGCCCTGAAAGAAACCACTCAACACTTCGTCACCCTTAAAGAGGAAATCGGCAAACGTCCCTGAGCATGATCCCCACTTCTACACGTGTGTCCTACGCGAACGGATACATCGAGCTAGGCATGTTAAAGGAAGCAAGCGAGGAGCTCGACGCGATCGAACCATCCGAGCGATTGATGGACGACGTCCTGCTCGTTCGTTCCCGCCTGTACCTCGAAGCAAGGAATTGGGAACTCATGGAAGCCGTATCCAAGCAGCTGGCCGAGCAAACGCCCAGCTCCCGTCATGCATGGATCAATTGGGCTTACGCCCTGCGGGAGATGGAACGTAACGAAGAGGCCAAGAACATCGCCTTGAGAGCCCTCGTTCTTCACCCGCAAGAACCCGTGCTATGGTTCAACCTAGCCTGCTACTGCTCCCTGCTCGGACAATACCAAGACGCCTCGGACCACCTCGATTCCGCAATCAAGCTCGACCGAGACTTCGAACAGGAGAGCGTGGATGACCCCGACCTCGAGGGGCTTTGGAATTGGCTGAAGAGCCAGGAGCAGACTTGAGGACTGCCTAGAACAAGGTTCCTTGCCGCTTCAGAGCAAATCGTCGCGAGGCGGCTTTGGCCGGGAGCGAGCAGCTTGGCGCAAGGTCCCGCGGATCTCCTCGATTTCAATGGGCTTGAAGAGAAGTCGGTCAATCCCGCGGGCATCGCACTCCAGGCTGATCTCGTCATTTACGGTAGCGGAAATCGCTGCGACATAAGGAACGCAACCGTCCCGGTTTTTCTGCATTTCGAAGAGCATCGTGGCAGTCTCGAACCCGTCCAGGTCCGGCATGCGAATGTCCATGAATATCGCATCGTAATGGTTCTTCTCCGCAAGCTGCAGCGCCTCTTTGCCAGATTCCGCTTCATGCGGATCGTAGCCCAGCTTTCCTAAAGTCGCCATGAGAAAGCTGCGCACCAGCTGACTGTCTTCGACGACCAGCACCGCCAAGGGATATGCCTCCGCGAACCGGATCGACGCATCGCTCTCCAAGTCCCGCCTCTGGTCCTCCGCATCGTCGCGCTCCCTGCAAGTCACGGTGAAATGGAAATCCGATCCACGCCCCACCTCGCTCTCGACCCGAATG
Source organism: Pelagicoccus enzymogenes (assembly GCF_014803405.1). Classification (NCBI taxonomy): domain Bacteria; kingdom Pseudomonadati; phylum Verrucomicrobiota; class Opitutia; order Puniceicoccales; family Pelagicoccaceae; genus Pelagicoccus; species Pelagicoccus enzymogenes. Next base: position 669,974 of record NZ_JACYFG010000051.1, on the reverse strand, counting down.
GTACCGCCCAACATCCGCACGAGGCGCTTGCAAATGGCCAGGCCAAGCCCAGCTCCCGCGTAGCGGCGGCTGTAGGAGGAATCGACCTGCGTGAAGGTGTCGAAAATCGAGTCGATATCCGACGATTCGATCCCAATCCCCGTGTCCGTCACGCGAAACTCGACGAGCTCCCCTTCCAGCTTGCGAGCATGGATCCTCACCTCGCCCTCAACCGTGAACTTCACCGCATTGCCGGCCAAGTTAATCAAGACCTGTCGCAAGCGACGCGCATCCGAAATCAACTCCCGCGGCATTCCCGAGTCGATATCCACCGCCAACTTGATCCCCTTCTCTCGAGCAGCATAGGACACGGCGCTCAGCACGCTAGAGATGAGATCGCGCGGGCTGAACGGCTCGTAGGACAACTCCAACCCGCCCGCCTCGATCTTGCTGATGTCCAAGACGTCGCCGATCAAAGTCAGTTGGCTCTCCGCGCACTCCCGCATCATGTTCAACAACTCCTGCGCCTGCTGCTTCTCGCAAAGCGTCGTCAGGAGATTTATCCCACCAATGATTCCGTTCATCGGGGTGCGAAACTCGTGGCTCATGACAGCCAGAAAATCGCTCTTAGCCTGGGAGGCAGCTTCCGCCTTTCGCTTGGCTTGCGACAGCTCCGCCATCAAACGATACCGCTCGATCGAGTGGTTGATGGTTCGCTCCAGGGCGATCGCGGTCAACTCGTTCTTGCTGAGGTAGTCCTGCACTCCCCTTTGCATCACCTGCACCGCAATCTCCTCGTTGTCCAAGGCGCTGAGGATTAGCAGGGGGCAATTGGTCCTCGCCTGCAAGGCGTCCAGCCAATCCATGTCCACCTCCGCCGAGAGGCCTAGGTCCAGCAAAAGCACCTCGTAACCCTTCCTCTCCAGAAGATCCAAGGCAACCTCGTGATCCGGCGCGAAGGTCAAGCTGAAGCGCTTCCGCAAACCGCGGGCGTCGAAGAGGCGTTCCAAAAAAACGCGATCAACCTCGCTTTCCTGAACAACAAGAATTCTCCGGAGCGAACCCTTCGGACCCAAAGTCCGAGCCTCGCTCCCCTCCCTTTCGTCTTCTGCTTCAACCATAACGAGAGCGGACATCTCCCAACTTCTCCAGCAAACCGCGGATCCAAACAGAACCCAAGTTTGTAATACTGAACACACACATTTTTTCACATTTCGCAAAACCCGCAGGGCGATAATTCAAGACTACCCCACCGCAAAAAAGACGCTTGCCTCGGGCCATCCCGCGCGAACGCCGCAAAGACTCTTCTCGCAATTGCTCTCCTCACGCAGTCAAATGCCCCCTTTCCGAGTATGAAGGATATGGCCCCCGAAATCGACACCGAGAAACTGCTCCGCGCAGCGCGCGACTGGTTTCTCAAAATCCCCGGCAGCGTAACCGCCTTCTCGGGCGGCGTCGACTCCGCCTTGGTGCTCTACCTCGCCCGCCAAAACCTCGGCAAGGAGAGGGCCATCGGCTGCATCTCAGACTCTCCAAGCCTCAAGCGGCGGGACCTGCAGGAGGCCAAGGACTTCTGTCGACGCTACGACATCCAGCTCGATATCATCCACACCCAAGAGATCGACGACGAAGCCTACTACTCCAATCCCTTCAACCGCTGCTACGCCTGCAAGAGCCATCTGTACCACGACCTCTCCGCCCTCCTGCAAAAATACCCGGGCTTCGTCGCCACCAACGGAACCAACTGCGACGATCTCGGCGACTATCGCCCCGGGCTGCAGGCCGCCTCCCAAGCCGCGGTACGATCCCCCCTCGCCGACTGCGGAATGGACAAGGCCGCCGTTCGGGCCCTCGCGAAAAGCTTGCAGCTCCCCAACTGGAACAAGCCGGCTAGCCCCTGCCTGAGCTCCCGCATCCCCTACGGCCAATCCGTAACCCGCGAGAAGCTCAACCGAATCGAGCTCGCCGAAAGCGTGCTCGCTCGCTACGGCTTCGAAGAAGCCCGCGTGCGCCACTACCAGAACGAGGCCCGCATCGAAGTCCCAAGCGAAAGCATTGCCCCCCTCAAGGCGCACATGCCTAAAATCGTGGAAACCTTCGCCGCTATCGGCTTCCCCCAAACGACTCTCGACCAGGAAGGCCTGGTCTCCGGAAAATTGAATCGCGCCCTTCCCAACGACACGAAATGAGCGAATCTTTCGAACTCGACTTCAACCGCTCCGAACGACTCGGCTTCCCCGAGGTCATCTACGGAGCCAGCAAATCGCTACCCGTTCTCATCGAGATCCTACAGAGCTACCAAAGCAAAGGCCTCAACGCATTGGCCACCAAGGTCCAGCCCGACAAGGGCGTAGCACTCAAATCTCAATTCGAGGGCAGCCTCTACGACGATATCTCCGGGGTCTTCGCCCTGCGGGAACCGAATGCCCCGGACTCCCCGAGCAACGAGGTCGCCCTGCTCTCCGCCGGAACCTCCGACGCCTTCGTAGTCAACGAGGCCTTCTACACCCTGCAGTTTCTCGGCTGCCACGCCGCCCGTTACAACGACATCGGCATCGCCGGGATCCATCGGCTCCTTTCCAAGGTCGACGAACTCAAGAAATACAAGGTCCTCATCGTGGTGGCCGGCTTCGAAGGAGCCCTGCCTACCGCGGTGGGCGGACTGCTTCCCCAACCCATTATCGCCGTGCCCGCCTCCGTCGGCTACGGCGTTTCCGAGAACGGAGCCGTCGCCCTCAACACCATGCTTTCCAGCTGCGCCAACGGTATCACCGTAGTCAATATCGACAATGGCTACGGGGCCGCCATGGCCGCCTACCGCATCCTGCAACGTACGGCATAAGCTCCCATGGCAAATACCCTCTACATCGAACCTTTTTCCGGCGTAGCCGGAGACATGCTGCTCAGCGCCCTATGCAGCCTTGCCGACGCCTTCGAGGAAATCCAAGCGCTTCCCTCCAAACTGCATTTGCCCGACGCCAAGGTAGAGGTCCAGTCCCTCAACAAAAACGGCATCGTCTGCAAGCATATCAACATTGTGGATACAGGAGCTGCCCCCACCGAAAGCCACTCTCACCACCACGGGGACGAGCATCACCACCACCATCACGGTCCTCACCGCCATCTAAGCGACATCGTTCAACTTATCGAAGCGGCTCACATTCCGCAGCGAGCCAAAGACATCGCCAAAGACATTTTTCAGATCATCGGCGAATCAGAATCCCGGATACACGACATCCCCATCGAGAAAATCCACTTCCACGAGGTCAGCGGAGTCGACTCCATCCTGGACATCGTAGGCTGCGCCCTGCTGCTGGACCGACTCGACATCAGCCAGTGCTACAGCGACCCCATCTGCCTCGGCTTCGGTTCCGTACACACCCAACATGGCTTGCTGCCCGTTCCCGCTCCCGCGACCGCCGATATTCTGAGAGGCCTGCCGAGCTACAAGGGCGAGGAGCAAGGCGAGCGCTGCACGCCTACCGGAGCCGCCATCCTCAAGTACCTCCAGCCACGATTCGAAACGCCGCCAACACCTGCCCGCCAAATCGCGTACGGCCCCGGCAAGAAGAACTTCAAGGCTGCTAACGTCGTGAGGGTTTCGCTGCTCGAGCAAGCGGCTCAAGAGGCGACGCGCACCTGGGTCATCGAAACCAATCTCGACGACTTCTCGGGAGAGTACCTCGGCGCCGACTTCCAGGACGGCCTGCTGCAAGCCGGCGCTCTAGACTTTCACCTTTGCTCCGTGCAGATGAAAAAGGGGCGGCCTGGCCTCCTGCTCAGCGCCTTGGCGCCTAGCGAAAGCAGAGACGCCGTGGCCGATTACATCTTGGAGAATACCAGCAGCATCGGCCTTCGCTACCATCTGACCGAGAGACGAGTCCTTAAACGAAGAAAGATTGCTATCGAAACCGACTACGGTACGCTTCTAGCTAAAGAATCTGAAACGCCTTCCGGAAAAAAAAAGACGAAGCTCGAATACGAGTCGCTCAAAGAACTCTCCCAAAAACACAAGCTTTCCATCCAAGAGCTGAAACGAACGATTGCCCGCTCCTGAGATTATCCTAAGACTCCTGACTCAAATGAAAAAGACGACCACGACCCTCGCCTCTCTCGCCATCGCAGCCTCCGCAGCTGCCCACAGCACTGCCATACCTCACACCCACTCAGGCTGGGAAATAAACTGGCAAACCGTGTTCACGGGCGTCGCCGCCCTCCTGGTTTCGGGCGTTGCGCTCGCAGCCTACCGCAACGCGAAGCGCCGCCAGAAGTAAGCGTTTCCAGAGAAGCAGCGGGGGATGCAAGTTCCTCCCAGTTTCCGCCACCCAAGTGCCCGTCGCTCGCCAAAGCTGCGGGCCTTTTCGTGCCCGCCTTTCTCCTTGGCACGTTCAGCTCTCCAAGCCGAGCACCTCGCGTTTCAGGCGCTGCGCCTCCGTCTTCGTTTCCTTTATCGTGAGGGGGATCTTGCGCCACGCCAACTCAACTTGGCTCCAAACCCCGCTCACGCACGCCATCTCCACGTCATCGGCCACGTCGCCCAAGCGATTTGCCCCAAAACTGCGGGAGCTCCCCTTCATGCTATGCGAATGCAAGCGCGCCTTATCGATGTCCGCCGTTTCCTCGATAGCCATGCGCAAGGCCTGGAAAGTATCGTCCAAGCCACTCAAATATTCGTCGACCAAGCTTCCGATCAAAACCCTGTCATCGCCAAACATACCCAAAAGCTCCTCCAGGTCGAAGAGTTCGGACTCGGCACTTGGCAATGAGACATCAGGCGTTTCAAGCCCGGGCCCGGCATGTTCTAGAGCCTCGGAGTTCTTTTCTTCCCTTGAAAATTCAATCGGATCGGCCTCGACCGCCCGCTGCTCCCCGTCTCCGAAAACCTGCTGTAGCTTTTCCGTCAGCACCTTTGGTCGAATAGGCTTGGCCAAGTAATCGTCCATGCCTGCCTTCAAACACTTATCGCGGTCGCCCGACATCGCATTCGCGGTCAACGCCACGATCTGGGAATCCCGGCAGAGCGTGCCATTCCTGCCGCTGCGGATGATCCCCGTCGTTTCGAATCCATCGAGCTCCGGCATCATGCAGTCCATGAAGATGATGTCGAACTTCGTCCGGCACGTCTCCTCCAGCGCTTCCCAGCCGCTGGACGCCAGGTGCGGATGGATGCCATGCCGCTTGAAGAGCTCCTCAGCGACCAAGCGATTCGCATCGTTGTCGTCGACCACCAAAATCTTCGCCTCGGGAAACTGCGGAAGGGCGTCCCCTTCGCGACGACGCTTTCGCTGCACGTTCTCCTCGTTCAGGATGGAATGAATGATACGGCGAGCCGAAGCAGGAGATGGCAGTAGGTGCACTCCAGCCACCGGCACGTCCAAGCTGGTTCGGCGAAGCGAGGGATCCGCCAACATGAGACTTCTGATCTTGATCTGCCCCAAACACGCCTTCCACGGCCCCAAACCCAGCGCCTCGTCAAACACCACGTCCGTAAACGAACGACCATCGAACTTTGCCTCCTCCAACAAGAGCTTGCTGTCCTCGAAATCCGCCGCCACGTCCGCTTCGATCGACGCTTCCCGCAACGCATACTGCAGGGAGTAAGCAAGGTCCGGCCGATCCGATACGATCAGGATACGCCGCTGCTCCAACTTCTCGCGCTGCGCCTTTCCCAACTGAAACCGAGGCCCTTCCGAACGAGCGAAGGGCATCCGTATCCAAAATTTGGATCCTACTCCAACTTCGCTCGAAAGGCCGATCGCGCCGTTCATCAATTCCACCAGGCGTTGACTGATCACCAATCCTAGTCCGGTCCCGCCGAACTTCCGCGAGGTCGACTCGTCCGCCTGCGAAAACGCCTTGAAGAGCTTTCGCTGAACATCTTCAGGTATCCCGATCCCCGTATCCCGAACCCAAAGATTCGCCACGAGCTCGTCCGCAGCCATTTCCAGCTCGACCCCGATTTCTATGGAACCTTGATCCGTAAACTTGATGGCATTGTTCACGAGGTTGGATAGAACTTGCTTCAGGCGATGGGAATCCCCCCTCACCGGAACGCTCAGTTTTCCATTGGCCAACACCACGATATCCAATCCCTTCTGGCTCGCATTCAAGGCAAACAATGTGGCCACCTCCTCCATCACTTCGATCAGGTCAAACGGGCTGTAGTCAATTTCTAGCTTGCCCGCCTCGATTTTGGAAAAATCCAAAATGTCGTTGATCAAGACCATCAAGGTTTCCGAGCAATTGGAAAGTGTATCCAAATAACGCCGTTGCACGTCGTCCAACTCCGTTTCCCTTAAAACAGTATTCATTCCGAGGATACCATTCATCGGAGTTCGAATCTCGTGGCTCATGTTGGCCAAGAACTTCGACTTCGCCTCTTCCGCCTCCTTGGCTTGCCGAGCAAACGCCTCGGCCCGCTCGATCTGCCGCTCGAGCGCGAGATTGGACTCCGTCAGCTCCTTGGTCCGCTCGCCTACCAGCTCGTGCATGCGATTGGAAAACTGCTGCAAGCTCTGCCCAAGGCTCTGCAACTCCGTTACTTCCGTGTTTCGGAACCGGATGCTCTTCGCCCCGCGAACCGCCCGATCCGCAGCCCGCGACAGAAGTATTATCGGCGTTGAAAGCCGACGAATCGTTTCTCGAATCGTACGCAAATAGAAGAGCACCAGCACCGCGAGGGTGAACAAGGAACCTGTTGCCGCCACCCACTTCATGCTGCGAATCGAAGCCTCCTGCTCATGCAGCACCGTCCTCGCTCTGCTCTCCAATCGTCGCAATGTATCCTCAAAGGCATTCGAAGCATCGTGAAAAACCCACTGCTTTCCGTCGTTCCCCGGAGCGCCGAGCGCCGCCTCCGCCGCCCTGACGTAGTCTCGAAAGGAGCTTTCAACCTCGCTCCAGTTGTAATCGCGAAGCGCTCGTCCGCTCTTCCCCATCTGCCCAATCACCTCCTCGCACTTCTCGAGGCGGCTTTCGACGAGGAAACCTAAATAGTCTGCGTCGCCGGAACTGTGGACGTCATGCAACAAACGTAGCTCCCGCGCATGATAAACGAACTCCGCAATCAACTGGCGATGCACCGACCCTTCTCCCGAAGTTTTTTGCTTCACGACCACCCCCCACGCCAAAGCCGAGATCGCGCTCATGGTGAGAATCACCACGACCAAGATCTTCAAAGACAATAGAGTTAGTAGCTTCGAGAGCGTCACAGGAGGGAGGGAAGATTTCGAAAAGCGTCCTACAGAGGCTCATAGACTAACTTCGTCCATATCTTCCGCAAATTCACAGGAGGATTAATGTATTTTTGACCGAGAACAGAGCTTGCAGCGCCCGCCTCGCCTCAAACACAGTCTATCCATGCTTCGAAAACTCCCGCAAATCCTCTGCTTCGCCACCCTTCCCTTCGCCTCCCTAAACCTCCGGGCCGACGACAAAATCGACCAGGTGCTCAGCGAGCTTCAAGCCCTGCGCCAACAGGTCGCCACCTTGGAAGCGCGAGTTGCTACGCTCGAGGCTACAAAGGCGATACCTGCCGGAGCCTTGGACGCCAGCGCTCCGGAAGCGCAACCTCGGGAACGCAAGAACCTCTTCGATCACATGCGGATCGAACTTCAGAAAGCCGAAGCCAGAGCCAGCGGACCATGGACCACCCCCGCTAACTGGAACGGCATCCAAAATGGCCTCACCGAGGACGAAGTGATAGAAATATTGGGAGAACCTACCGACCGGAAATTCTCGGTCCGTCGCGATACCGACGAGATCTTCTATTACCGCGGCGACTTGGAAGGCACCGGCGAACCCATCGAGGGCGAAATTCGCATCTACAAGGGCAAAGTCCGTCGCTTCACCCTGCCCGATTTCCCCACCGAATCCTAAAAGGACCACTCCAGCTGCGGCGAGGCGGGACGACGAAAATCCCGCACGTTCACGGCGGGTGGCTCGCTGTTCATTCCTTCCCGCTTCCGGCTGATGGAGAACAATTGCCGAATTTGCTCCGCGAAGATCCCTTGCCCAGAGAACCGCTCGCCAAATTCAGCGCGGTTCAGCTTGCCGCCCCGCAGTTCCCGCAGCCGACTTTCCACCTTGTTTCTCCGAGCCGGGAACTCCTGGTCCATCCAGTCGAAAAACACTTCCTTCACCCCGTGCGGCAATCGTAGCAAGACATAGCTCGCGTGACTCGCACCCGCTTCCTTCGCCGCCTTGAGAATAGAGGGGATCTCGTGATCGTTCAGCCCGGGGATCACTGGAGCCAACAAGATCCCCACCGGAACCCCTGCCTCGGCAAGCTGAGCAATTGCCTGCAAACGCCCCTGCGGAGAACTCGTGCGCGGCTCCATCACTCGAGCCAATTCCGCGTCTAAAGTGGTAAGGGAAATCGAAACGTGGCAGAGCTGGCGACGAGCCATATCTCCCAGCAAATCCAAGTCGCGCGTAAGCAAACGGTTCTTGGTAACGATCCCTACCGGATTGCGAAAATCCAACAGGACCTGCAAACAGCGCCGCGTGAGGGCAAGCCGACGCTCCACCGGCTGGTAAGGATCCGTAACCCCGCTCATGCCCACCAATTGCGGTTTCCACTTGGGCGCCGCAAGCGCCTGCTTCAGAAGCTCCGGGGCCTTCCGCTTGACTAGAATCTTGCTTTCGAAGTCGAGGCCCGCCGAAAAACCAAGGTATTCGTGGGTGGGACGCGCATAACAGTAGGCGCAACCGTGCTCACACCCTCGATATGGATTCAAGCTCGCGTCAAAGGGGATGTCCGGGCTGGAATTGTAGGTGATGATCGTTTCCGACAAATCGTCGTAAAATCGAGTTTTCTGCGCCGCCCCGCGCTCACGCTCCATGCCCTCCTCAGGAACGAACTCCAGCCCTTCGAAACGGTTCCTGGGATTCGACTTGGCTCCACGACCGGTCTGCCTCGATTTATCAGATCCCATAGTCCCAGCATGGCGTCCAACCGAAAGACCTCAACCTGAATCAAGCAAAAAGAAAACCGTACCCAATCTACGGATACGGTTTATTGTTCGATAAAAAGTTCTACGGTCTCTCTCTGCCGCTGGGCTCCAACAACTCGAATGACCTGAGCCATACGCCCGAAGAGCCGCTCGCCCTCAAGCCGTAGTCGATCTCCCGAGCGCTACTAGCCAGCCCTAACCTCAACTCCATGAAGCGAAGGTCCGAGCCCGCGTCCCTGACAATCGCGGTAGAGGTCCGATTTATGATGCGACCGTCCTCGTTCTTGACCGAAACCCAAAAATCCTGACCGGAGCTCCCAGCATCCACCTCGTAGGTCACGCGGGCAACCACTTCCCGCCCGGCAAAGCTGGACACATCAACTTCCTGCAGCCAGCTGCGAGGCTTGTTCAGCAGGGCCGAATCCAAAAGACGACCAATCTCGATGTCGTCAGCCCGGTCCTGCTCCTGTCCTGCGAGACGGAAGAAAGCCGAACCCGAAAAGCGGGTCAGCCCCAGCAAGCGCTCTGCCTCGTTCTCGACCTCTGCTTCTTCCGTGATCGAATAAACGAAGGAAGCGCCAAAGAGCCCGAGCCCGAGAATTGCGAAAATGGGAGCCGAACGGCGCGGGCTCGCGATCAAATGGATGCGATCGCGCAAGGCGCTGGCCTTGCGGTTGCCGAGCAGGCAAAGCGCTCCCGCAGGAGAAACCAGAGAGCCGCGGCACCGCTGCATCACCCGCAAGAGCGTCATGCCATAGTCGCGCACGGTGGTGATGCTGACCGTGTTGACCACATCCGCATCGCAGGCCTGCTCCATGGAAATCTTGAACTGACGGAAAACCAGCCAAACCAAAGGATTATACCAATGGATGAAGCAAACCAGCATCAGAAGGTGATGCAGGAACAAGTCTCCGCGCTTGTAATGGGTCAGCTCGTGCAGAAGAACGCAGCGGATCTCCTCGTCGCTCAACTCGTCAGCCAACACTTTGGGGATGACCACCCGCGGATTGAAGATACCAGCGATCCCCGGCGTCTTCACATCCCGCGAAACCAGCAGCGGCACGTTGGCGTGGATTCCGAAGCGACGTCGCGTATCCTTGAAAACTTCGTACAAACGCCCGGAGTTGATCCGCTCCGCGCGGTTGAAAAAGCGATGCAAGCGGATGGCGTTCGTCACCAGGCGTCCGATCAAGACCAAGATACCGATCGCCCAGAGCGATACCAAAGCGTTTTCCCAGGAGAAGCCCACCAAGGTGCTCTTGACCAATTCGTCCTGGGTGCGGAAGTCAGGGAGAAAGGTTTCGCCCCAGCCCGCCTCGACCACGCCACTGCGCAACACGCTCGTCCAAGTGGACGGCTGCAAATTCTCGCTCAGGTTGAAAATGCTGTGGCTGAACGGCAATGCGATGGGCAGGGAAAGCCGGATCACCAACAGAGCCCAAGCCCAACACAGCAATTTGGGTGAAAGCCAGCGCCTCAAGGCCGGTATGGCCAAAAGCATGAAAAAGCTCAGCAAGGCGAAGCGTACGGATGCGTCCCAGTAGGACCAAAAAAGATCTGCCATGTTATTTTGCCTTCCGGTCGAGAATAGCCCTTAGCTCATCCAGTTCATCGTCCGACAACTCTTCGTTCTCGATGAAATGGAGCATCATCGGGGCAACCTTGCCCCGGAACACTTTGCTAAGGAAATGACTTCCCTCGGTGCGGCGGCACTCCCCTTCGCTCAGAAGGCAGGAGTAAACGTTGGCGCGTCCTTCGCGCTGGGACTCGATAACGCCCTTCTGCTCCAATCGAGCCAAGAAAGTGTTAACGGTCTTTTGCTTCCACTGGTCATGGGGCAGCAGATCAAGCACTTCGGTAGCGGTCATCGGGGCGTGATCCCAGACTACCTTCATTACTTCCCATTCTGCGTCGGATATTTTGGGGCCTTTTTCCATAGCATTAAAAACGAGACCCCGAGAATAGACTACATTCGTAGTAAATAGTCAAGGTCCAGATAATATTTTGACGCCCTCACTTACGACCGATAACGCAAGCCCCTGCAATGCCAAAAACGCCGGCAAGCAGCCACCAGCTCGCCCCCATTTCCCCGTAGAGCCAAACGCCGCCGCTGGCGAGCAAGTTGCTCAGGGCCCAGGTCATGCCTCGCAAGCCGAAGTAACGTCCTCTGTAAGCCTCCGGAGCCAAGCCGCTGCTGTAGGCCATGCCGATGGGCAAGGCGATAATCTCCCCTACCGTAAAGACCACCATCGCCGCCACGAACCCAAACAGGGTTTCGGCCAGGGAAAATAGGCCGCAACCGATACCGATCAAGGCGTAGCCGCACATCAAGACCCGTTTAGGGCCCAGACGCTTGAGCCATTGCACGGCGGGAATTTCGATCAGCATGATAATGGCCCCGTTCAAGCCCATCAGCAACCCGTAGCTGGCGGGCGCTAAGCCGCGGTCGGCAGCGAAAATGGCGAGCAAGGTGAAGATCTGGGAAAAAGAAATTCCCATGAGCAGGACCGCCATCAAAAAACGGCGAAAAGCGAGGTTGCGGCTCGCATCAGCCACAGCCGTCACCCAGTTGGCGAGCACGCTACTCCACGAAGCGTTGCCTTCGATGGTCCGCAACCCGTGCGGCAAATAGAAAAACGCCAAGCCTGCGAAGGCAAAGGTCGTCAAGGCATCGCCCAGGAATATCAGGATCGGCGCCTTCAAGTACAGAAAGCCCGCCAATGCTGGACCCGCCGCGAAACCGGCATTGATCGCCAAGCGAAACAAGGCGAAAGCCATTACCCGCTTCTCCTCCGGAACCAGGTCCGTCAACAAGGCGCTCGCTGGGGCGCCAAACACGAACACTGTAAAGCCGTAGAACGCTCCTAGCGCCAGCAACAAGATGTAGTTGTCGATGAAATACAGCCCAAGCAGCGAGCTTCCGCTCGAGAGCAGGGAGAGGACGATGGTATTGCGGCGCCCAATCGCGTCCGCCAAGTAGCCACCGGCAACCGGCCCCAAGAAGTGCCCTGCCCCAAGCGCTGCCATGACGCCCGCAATCTCGGACATCTCGAACGACTTGTCCTTCAGGAACAAGCCGAAGAATGGAAACACGAAAGCACCGAGACGATTCAGGAATTGTCCCAGCACCAACACGAATACGGGCCGAGGCAAGGAACGGATCTCGATCGTCAGTTCCTTCAGAGAATGGATGGCAGAGTTCATTTTAGGTCATGGTAGCGAGCGATTTGCACAAACAAAAAGCCCCTGCTGGCTTCGAGAGCAGCAGGGGCTTTTAGACAATGGTCAGATAACGATTCCGTATCTACATTTTGAATAAACCTTCCCTGCCGCAGCGCGTCGCATGACGATTCCAGTCCAGACCGGAGGTGGAAACGGAGAGCGCAAGCAAAGACGAACGGAGCATAGCGCATGCTTCGGTCTTCTTCGCTTGAGCTGTCGGCAGTTTAGACATTCGAGCAAGCAGCCAATCTACAGCCTCGCAAAGGGCAAGCCTAGAACGCAAATGCGGTCAGCAAGCCCAAGGCAATGAAGACGAAGGCAGATGCGACCGAAACGCTGCGAGACGGCACAGCCTTCATCAAACGCTTCGCCAAAGATCCTGAAACCAAGGCCCAAGAGCTATCCCCCAACCAACCGATAAGCACAAAGCTAACGCCCAATATCAATAGCTGCAAACTCAACTCGCCGCGTTCCGGATCCACAAATTGCGGCAAGAAAGCCAAGAGAAAAAGTATCACCTTGGGATTGAGCAGAGCGACTAGGATCCCCTTGCGAAAGTCCGATCCCCGGGAGACTCGCGGATCCAAGGCCCCATCCTTTTCGCCTTTCGCTCTCGTCAGCAACGCGCGCGCTCCCAAGGAGACAAGGTAAGCGGCCCCCGCGTAACGAATTCCAGCCAAGGCCCAATCGCTCGCCACGATCAAAGCCGAAACGCCAAAGGCCGCCGCCACTGCGTGGATCAAATTTCCCAGGCCAATGCCAGCCGCCGTAACCAGGCCTGTCTTGCGGCCGGAAGCCAAGGTCCTTGCCACGATAAACGCCACCGCCGGGCCCGGAATCGCCACCAAGGCCAAGGAGGCTGCGATGAATACATACCATTGAGATGCATCGAACACCCTTTGCTCTTCTGCTCAAAGGCTCGAAACAAGCCAGCCCAATCGTCCCCGACAGTGCAACGACTACCGCTCGCCCCCCCTTTGCGACCGTTCGCCCAAAACGGCCTGCTCGACGCACTGTACAGTCGAGAGTACGAAAACCCAAGCTGCTGCCCAACGCGAAATGATGAGGCAAGGCTCCCAAAACGATGCCCAGCTCCGCCAAATGCTGAGCATGATGGTCACCTCTCCCGACAATATCGAGTGCGCCCTAGCCATGTCCGCTTCCAGCCATGCGCCCACCGTAGCCCAAGCCATGTACGAACTCAACACCGTCAACCTGAGGGAATCCGTATCCAAAATCTCTACACCAACCACCGTAATCGGAGCATGGTATGGGTATTCCCAATTCGGAGCCACCCAAGAGAGCGTCGACGCGACCTTCCACCAACAATACCAGAAGCACCCGAACTACCGACTCGTCATGAGCGAGAAGGGAAAGCACTTCATCATGTAGGACGATCCCGAGTTCTTTTACCAAGAACTGGATACGCTGCTGGACCAAAAGCCCTTGCGGACCCTCAATATTTCCACCAGTCCACCGCCACCGTGCGTACCACTTCCACAACTACGTTGGCCACCAGCTTGATCGGATACGTAATTATTTTAGCCATGGTCGGCGGGCTAGTCGTGTCCTCGACGGCTTCCACAAATACGCCTTCAACCGTTCGAGCCTGAGCTTTCGCGGTCGCTTGCTGAATCGAATGATACCCCTTGTACAGGCTGTAGGCAGCCCTAACGGAGCGCGTGGAGATCTTTTCCTTGGGAGCAAAGGCGCCCCGCTTCGCGCCCGGACGGGTAGGCGCGAAACGCTGGCTTCGCGGCACGGTTCCAGACGAAGAGGCTTGAACCTGCTGCCGAGGGACTTGCGAATAGGAGCGAACCGTTGGCTGGGGGCGGACAGCAGGAGCATATTGGTACGCCTGCGGCGCGGGCTGCGGCCTCGCGTACTGCTGCTGCTGAGAGGAGCTGCCCTGCTGCTGGTACCTTTGGTAGGAAGGCGGCTCTCCGGGGCGGCGCGGAAGGTATCGCCCATCAGGCAAACCGTCCGCTCGGCCTTCAAACGAGAAACAGGCTATCGCCAGACACATCCAAAACACTCGCAGCAACATAGCCCTCCACGCTGCAAGCAACTCAGGTTGCTGCAAGTCGATTCCCTAAACCTTGGATCCGCAACAACATGAAACACCTGCCGATTCTAGTCCTTTGCCTTCTTCTTCCGATCGCTTTCTTGATGGAAAAACCTTTCGGTGGCTTCATCGCTCCCATCATCGTTTGCATCCTTCTCTTTAACCGCCCATCCCAGAACTGCCACGACTGAGGCAAGTCCCGCCCATGCCCCCTCTTCCTAAGCCGAAACTGAGCTACTGACTCCTCCAGACTTTTGCCTGGGGCGTGTATGGAACGATCGGATACATCTCGAACCGCGGTTTCATTCCAGATATTCCAGCTAGCAGCACCGCGGGCGTCGCCTACTCCGGAGCGGCTATCCTATTCCTGTTAACCCACCTGCTTCGCAACCACTCGCTCAAGGCTGGGTGGGCGCGGCTCTCCTTCGGCAAGCTGATCCTCCGGCTCGCCGCCGCGACCTTGCTCATTTCGACGCTCAGCTAGCTGATGGTGTCGCTGATCATGTTCTGGCCCTTCGACCTCTTTTCGGAAGAACGGCCGTACAGCCCATTCTTCCTGCTGATCTACATCTTTCAGACCCAGATCATCCTCATGCTCTGGTCCATGGCCTACTTCAGCTATCAAGCTATCCGCAACTACAAGTCCGAAGAAATCGAAAAATGGCGCCTGCAGGCTGCCGTGAAAGACGCGGAGACGATTTCCATCGCTCAGGAACCCGAAACCGTACGCGACTACCTTGACCTCGAGAGCATCCACATGGAGAGCCGGCTCGCCTACTCCATCGATTCGACCCCCGAGCTAGACGACTGCCAAATCCCTCCCATGGCCATCCAGCTCCTGGCAGAGAACGCCATCAAGCACAGCCTTTCCAAACGCCCGCAGGGAGGGAGCGTCGACATCGCCATCTACGAGCGCCACGGCTTGCTCCACATAGACGTGCGCAACCCTAGCGCCCGCGCCCCCTCAGATCCCTCCTCTACCGGGGTCGGACTGAAGAACATCCGCGATCGCCTGCAACTTCTCTGCGGACCTCAAGCGGAGCTCACTCTCGAGCAAAACAAAACCCACGTCATCTCCCGCATTCGCATCCCTAGGGCAGATCGCTCAAATGGCTTGAAAAGCACGGTCAATGCTGCAACTCCACTTTTATGATTAAAAGCCCCCTTCCCCAAATCGCCACACTCGCTCTCGCGCTCGCCGCTTCCTGTTCCGCTCAAGACGAGGGACTCACGCGCTACGAACAATCGCAAAAGTCCGAGCAATGGGAGCCTAAGCCAGAGATCGTCGACACCCATTCCGGTATTCCGTCGGACGCCATCGTGCTATTCGACGGTTCCAACCTCGACGCGTGGGAGCTGGACAATCCGGAGGCCAAGCCTTGGAAGATCGAAGACGGCGCCTTCACAGTCATACCTCAAAAACCCGCATCCGGCATCCATACGAAACAAGCCTTTGGCGACGTCCAACTGCACTTGGAGTTCCGCTCCCCCACCGACATCGAAGGACACGACGGCCAAGACCGCGGCAACTCTGGCATCTTCTTCATGGGACGTTACGAGATTCAGGTCCTCGACTCCTACCAGAACGAGACCTACGTCAACGGACAGCTCGGTTCAATCTACAAGCAATACCCACCACTCGCCAATCCCGCTCGCAAGCCGGGCGAGTGGCAAACGTACGACGTGATATTCATCGCGCCTCGCTTCCACGAGGACGGCTCCCTCAAGTCCCCAGCCCGCATGACAGCCATCCTCAACGGGGTGCTCGTGCAATACGACGCCGTACTCTACGGCCCCACCCAATGGATCGGCTTCCCTGAGTACACAGCCCACGCCGAGAAGCTTCCCCTCTCCCTGCAAGATCATCAACACTTCGTTTCGTATCGCAATATTTGGATACGCGAGCTTGACGGTGACGAGATTCAAAACCGCACAGTCCATCCCGGCTTGAAGAAAAGCTGGTAAGCGAGGCATGCTTTCCATGCGAGCTCTCATCATCGAAGATTCCCGTCTCGCCAGAAGAGAGCTCGCCCATCTCCTCGAAGCATTCCCCAACATCGAGCCTCTCGGAGAAGCTGAAACCGCAGAGCAAGCGCAATCGGCAAGCTCGCGTCCACTTGGCCTGCCGACACCAGCGACTCAAAGAACAAATCGACCCAACCCCTTGCTTCCGATTCCCAAGTATTCGTAAAGGACGGCGATCGTTGCTGGTTCGTAAAGCTCATCGACATAAGACTCTTCGAGGTCGAAGGAAGCTACACCCGTATCCACTTTTCGGATCAAAAGCCCATGATCCCAAAATCGCTCAACCAACTGGAATCAAGGCTCGACCCCAGCATATTCTTCCGGGGCAAACCGCCAACAAATCGTCAATCTCAACGCCATCCGAGACATTGAGCCATGGTTCTCCGGTGGCCTGAAACTTACGCTCACCGACAGCCAAGAGATCGAAGTCTCCCGCCGCCAAGCCACCCGGTTCAAAGAGCTTACCAGCCTCTAGGTCGCACGTCGCCTTGGACTATTTCGACTAATTCCAGAGCGAAGCCTCCGGGCTCCTTTCCTTCAGACGAGACGCATCCGGCGTCGAATCCTGACGCTTTGCGGCCTGTCTTTGCACCTTGGATCCAATGCCGCCAGCCGACTCCGCTTGCTCTCCGTTCACGACGCTTCGCAGCGACTCGATCGCTCGCTGCAAGGTCGTAACCTGTCCCGACATTTCGACCGCCGCCGAGGCGAGCTCCTCGCTGCTCGAAGCGGAGCTTTGCGTCACGCGATCGATATCCGTCACCGCTGTGCTCACTTGTTCAATGCCCATGGACTGACGGGCCGAGCTTTTTTGCAAGGATTCCAGCAAGTCGTCGATGCTGTGCACCTGCTTGGTTATCGATTCCAAATCCGAGTTTACCGCCGTGGAAATTTTATCGCCTCTCGAGCTCGCTTCCACCGAACGCTGGATACGCAACGCAGAGTCCTGGGCAGCTGAAGAAGCTCTCATCGCCAATTGACGCACCTCGTCCGCAACCACCGAAAATCCAGCGCCGGCTTCGCCAGCCCGCGCCGCTTCCACCGCTGCGTTCAGAGCCAGGATGTTGGTCTGGAAGGCGATCTCCTCGATCGTTTTAATGATGTTAGAAATCTCCGCTCCCGATTCCGCGATGCTTCCCATCGCGCCACGCAACTCTTGCATCCGCTCGAAAACCTTGTCCGCTCCCTTGCGCGTTTCCTGAGCAACTTCGACCGCTTGGTTCGTATTGGAAAGGTTGTCCTGAATCGCAGTCGATATCTCCACCAGAGAAGCATTGGTTTCTTCAAGAGCAGACGCTTGACGCGAAGCCCCATCCGCAAGGCTCACGCTCGAATCCGTGACTTCCTTGGACGCGCCGACAGCTGCGTGGGTAGAGTTGGCAATTTCAGAGATCGCCGACTCGATGGGAGCGACAACTTTGGTGCGCAGAAGGCGAAATGCGATGTATCCAAAAATCAGACACATCGGAAGCACCCACATCAATACGTTGCCAAAACTGGCCAGAACCGCATCGTAAATCGGCTCCGTGCTGGATTTCAGGATAAATGCTCCGTGCACCTCCCCTTCCTTCCATCCCTCCATGGCAAAGCCAAGGACATCCTTGCCGTCGCCGGTCGGACTCGTGCTCGGGTCACCGTGACAATAGAGGCAACTCTTCTCCAGCACCACCGGCCTCGCATAAACCATCAGCCCGTTGTCCGTGTCGTTCTCGAAATATTCCGAAGCGCCCGAGCTCTCTAGGTAGCTAAGAATCTTTGCCTCATCCTCGCTTGGCTCATTGCGAGGGTTACGGGCATCGAACTTCGGCGTACGCAAACTCACGCCCTCCTCCGCCGCAATGCTTTCGATGGTCTGCCACGAAGCGACAACTGGAATGGTACGATAAAAAGTCGTATTTCGATAGTCGCTCTCTTGCCGCAATTCGCCTACCAGCTTCTCGCGGTCAAACGCCTTCATCCGCACCAAGTCCGACATGTGGTCCTTCACCGCTTCCGCCTGATGCAGGATCGACTTCATGCGATCCCTCCCCATGTCGAGTCCCTGGCTCTCGATTGACCGATACATGACTGCGAGCGAGGTACCGACAACAAGTCCGACTAGAACGGTGCCGCCTAGGAGAATTTTCGAAGTGAGTTTCATTGGGTGACTGAGATGAGTGGGTGAAGTACGGTGGCCAGCGATGGGAACACGTAGATAAGCGAGGAAGGCTCCAGCCGCCCAGGTAAGGCAATAGGCTGGATTAATTCACCTACTCATCGTCTAAGGCTTTGATGGAAATGAGAGTTCGACTGCGTTCATACAATCTTTTGACAGAACTACTCAAGAGGACCGGGGTAAACTCCTCAAAGCTCACTAGAACAAACATCCTAAGTCCCAATTACCTTCCCTAGTTGAAGCGGATATTGGAACGCCCCCGGCAACAAAAACCGTCCGCTATTTCACCGACACAGTTTTGCTTAAGTCCGCTCTTCCATGCCCCGTGGCAAGGGTGCCCGAAATTCCATCATGGTTCCGGACTTGGGATGCGGTATCCACAATCTCGATGCATGCAAAGCCAGTCGCCCAATGGGATTGCTCTGGGCCCCATACTTGGCGTCTCCCGCTACCGGATGCCCGATCGCGGCCAATTGAGCCCTAATCTGGTTTTTCTTACCGGTCTTGAGCTGGACGCTCAGCAGACTATGCGACCCTCGTTCATCCAGCACGCGATAACTCAAACTCGCTCTCACGCTGGACTTAACCTGGGAAGAATGAGCATGCATGACCAGGCGCTCGTCTTCCCTCAAGTAATGGGTCAAAGTACCACTCTTGCGTTCCGGCACCCCTTCGACCAAGGCATGGTACTGCTTTTTGGCATCCGCCCAATGTTTCGTCACCTTCGCCTGGTAAGTCTCGCTCTTCACCAAGACCAGCACGCCGGAGGTGTACAAGTCTAGACGGTGAACGATGTAAGCGCGCTCCCGCGTCTCTTTCAAAGCGGCGTTCACCAGGCTCAGTACGTTGCGCGTCTTCTCGTGCTTGCTGGGTACCGTAAGCAGCCCGTTTGGCTTCACGATCACGAGCAACGCCCCGTCTTCATAGAGAACCTGAAAAGGCAAAACACGCCGCGGCGCCACCCTCTCCGCTCGAACCTCGATCCGATCCCCCGGCCCAACCTGCACGTCATGCCGCGTAACCGATTGCCCATTCACATGAACATGGCCACTATACAGCAACTCCTTCACGCGGGTACGCTTGGAGTCCTGCAACACGATGAACAGATGAGCCAGCAAACCAGTCGATTCGCTGGGGCTGGGCAAAACGCGATTTGCCATACAGTCTTTTAAGCGAATCCATTGCTCCTTCCGAAACCACTTGTCGACAGCAAAAATCAAGGGAACTTCCATCCCTTCTACCCGCGTAAGGGAAGGCTCAAGGAAAGGTTCTAATCCCGAGCCTTGATCCGCACGTCACCGTCGATCGTCTTCAAAGAAATCGGTGGACCGCCATCGCCAATCGTCCCCGTCACATTCACTCCCACGAACTTGCGCCAACCGCCGCTCGATCCTTGCGAGCGATACTCGAGGTCGCAGTCGAACTTGCCATCGATTGTAGACACCGAAAAGTTTGCGTCCAAGTCTCGCTCCACGACAAGCAAGACATCCCCATCCACCGTCGCCAGCGACAATGGATTGACGAGCGGCCGGTCAGTTAACTCCACCCTCACGTGCCCGTCGACCGAGTTGGCTACGATGCCGCCACTCACCTCTCGCAGCAGCACGTCTCCGTCTACCGCGTTAACTTCGATCTCCCCAGAAATGTCGTCCACGCGCACGTCGCCATCCACCGCCCGCAGCCTCAAGAAAGAGCCAGTGGGCACTACCGCTACGATGTTCGACTTCTCCAGCTGATCGAAGAGCTTCAGCTTGACCAAGCCTTGGTCGAGATCGACATCCAGGCGCGCCTTGTTGCGTCGCGAGTCCTCAGGATCGAAACGATCGATGGTCAGCTCGATGCTCTCTCGCTCCTCTCCTCGCACCGTGATATTGCCGTCAGTCAAGCTGGCGATGAAAAGCACTTCGCAATCGGGCTTCAAATCGACAACCGTTACCGGTTCCGCAATCCACAACGGCTCCGCTTCGAGGCCGAGCCAACCTACGACCAACGCAACCATAGCCGCTACGCGCAGCCTCATGCTTGATGTGTTTCTTGCATCCATATATCAAATACTCTGATTGTTTTCCTCCCAAAAGGCGCGCACCCGTGGTTCCATATTCATTTTTCCGATACGCTCGACGAGAACGGAGTCGGAGCCGTCCCCCACCAGATTGAGCACCTGCCGTAGGATCTCGATCTGCACGATAGGCGACCCCTCGCTTTCCATGCGCTCCAAAAGGACCGCAAGCGCTTCCTCACGCGGAAGCGCTCGCAAAGCCGTCACCGCAGCGAGGCGAACGTTCAAATTCGAGTCGCTATCGAAAGTCCGCACCACCGACTCGCGTAAACGGGAGCTGGGTTGGTCGATCTTCGATACTGTTGCAAGGCCAGCCAATCGCTTGGGAGCCGAGGACTGCTCCAGCAAGGAAAGGGCAAGCGTCTCCTGCGTTTGCCTCAGCTCCGCCTGCAGCTGATCCGTTCGTGCCATGAAAGACTGAGCGACGAACCCGGCGAAGACCATAGCTGCCGCCACACCTGCTACCAAACCGTAACGGAAGAAGGCGCTCCAAGACGATGCAGCTCCTCTTCTCTCGAGAGGCTCCGAACTGCCATTACGCAGGGCGGCGTCCCACCCGGAACGATAGGCGTCAATCTTGTCTTGAAAATCGGATACAAGTTCCCGGTTTTGCTCCGGCGTCTCCCCTAGGTCCGCAAGCTCGTCCCAGAGCACGGCCATTTGCAGCTTCTCTTCGTCCATGCCCTCGGGCGAACGTGCTTCCCTCGAGCCGCTCTGCAAACGGTCGATAAACGCTTCCATCTCCTCTTCCTTCATAACGCCGGTTCCCCTCCTAATTCCACAAAAACATCTTTCAAGTCCTTCAGGGCGCGAAACAAGCGCACCTTCAATGCTCCCACGCTGCAGCCCAACATCCGGGCGATCTCAGCTTGCGGCAGTTCTTCGAATCGGCAGAGCACGATCACTTCCCGCTTTTCCAGCGGTAGCTGCGACAAAGCCGTTCTAAGCAATTCCGCCCGGTCCGAGCGTTCGACCTCGCCGCTCACGTCGCTGGCCGAGCGAGCTCGCAACTCAGCCTCCTCGCTGGAACGATCGTCAAAGATCCTTCCCGCTCGCGTCGTCTTCCTTCCATGGTCGTTCATCACGTTTCTCGCTATCTGGTACATCCACGCCCTGAACGAGCGCCGCGGATCGTAGCTTTTTCGGTAGCGCAGAATCCTCCAAAACGTCTCCTGAGCCAGGTCCTCGCTCAATTGGGCCTGCCCGCTCAACCTTCGAAAAAAGCCGAGCAAGGGCTGATGGTACTTCTCGAACAGAACCGCAATTCCATCGAGATCCCCCAGCTTTGCCGCCGTCATCAGCCTGTCGTCTTCCGCTACGTCCACATTGCTCGTTTCGAAGGGGTTACTGGCTCGATGCCCGGAGGTTACAGACCTCAGCCACTTTTCCAAAAAAGAGCCCTAAGCCAGGTCGCAGGCTGCTTTCGCCTTTTCGCAGAAGGCAAGCTCCTTGGCCGAAAGCGCCCTCTCCTTCCAAGCGATCCCCACCACCAAGCACTCCGCTTCCTCCGCAAGCTCCAGCAGGGTCACCCGCCCTCCCGCCACGCAGGACAAAGATTCCGTCACGATCGCAACCCCCATGCCGGCCTCCACCGCTGCAACAAGACTGCTCACGCTCTCATGCTCCTCCGCCAAGCGAAGCTTTTTGCCTCCCGAGCGGAAAATACGCCCAAGGAGATTCCCGTATTCCGGATACTCCTGCAGGTTGAAGCCTACCAAGGTTTCCTTCTTCAGCTGCGACAAGGCGACTTTACCCGCGCCCGCCAACTCGTGCTCGTTGCCCACCGCAAGCCTCAAGCCTTCCTCCTTCAGAGCTACGAAACGAAAGCCAACCGAGCTCCGCACCTCGCTGTCCAGCATGAAAGCGAAATCCAGCTCACCGTTACGCAAACCAGCCACCATCTCCTCGGATGACAAATCGTGCAGCTTCACCCTCACCTTCGGGAAGGACGCTTGAAACGCCCGGATCGTCGGAGGCAAAATCTTCACCGTGAGCGACGGGGCGTAGCCCACGTGCAGTTCCCCTCCCTCACCCTCAGCCGCCTCTCGCGCCACCGCGATTCCCTTTTCCAGCCGCTTCAAGACCTCGCTCGCCTCGTCCAAGAAAACACGCCCTGCCTCCGTCAGCGATATCGACTTGGCGCTGCGCTCCAGCAAGGAAAAGCCCAGCTCCTCCTCCAAATCCCTCACCTGGCGGCTCAAGGCCGGCTGCGACACGTGCAGCTTCTCCGCCGCCCGCGTTACGTTCTCCTCCAACGCCACCTCAATAAAATAACGCAAATGCCTCAGCTCCATAACCTGAATTCCAACTTCCGATAAAGACCACCCAAGCATGCGCAGAAGTTATGCTCAGGCAAGAATCATAGTCTTTCACAAAACCGGCCTCCACGTGGCATACTGCATCCATGACACAGATACGCAGATCAAACGAACGCGGCCACGCCAATCACGGCTGGCTGGAATCCTACCACACTTTCAGCTTCGCCAACTACTACGATCCCGAGTGGATGGGCTACCGCAGCCTTCGCGTCATCAACGACGACATCGTCATGCCGGGCAAAGGCTTCGGCACCCATCCTCACCAGGATATGGAAATCATTACCTACGTTCTCAGCGGACAGCTCGAACACAAGGACTCCATGGGCAACGGCCGCGTCATCCAACCGGGCGACTTCCAATACATGGCAGCCGGCACCGGTATCATGCACAGCGAGTTCAACCCCTCCAGCGACGAGGCCGTACACCTGCTGCAAATTTGGATACAGCCCAACAAAAACGGAGTCACGCCACGCTATGCCGAACGACAGATGGCCGATGCCGCAGCAGGCCAATGGCACCTTGCCGCCAGCAAGTCAGGACGCGACGATTCCATGGCGATCCACCAAGACGCCGACCTCTCGCTCGCCCGACTCGATCCGTCGCAGGAAATCGAATACCAACTCGCCGCAGATCGACACGCCTGGCTGCACTTGGCCGAAGGCAAGATCGAACTGAACGGCCAAAGCCTCGAAGCAGGCGACGCCGCCTACCTGAGCGGCCCCGAAACGCTGCAGCTCAAGGCCAACAACAGCAGCCAAGTCCTCCTCTTCGATCTCAAGTAGGAGCGACCTTGGTCGCCAAAAACATCCTCGGCTGCGCCCGCTGCCCCAGCGGGCTCCCGGGAAAACGTACCCTACTCCCACGCTCCAACCACCAAACTTTTTAAACAAAAAAACCAAATGAAATACGTACAATCCATCCTCGCGACCTCCAACAGCGTCGCTCCTCTCATAGCTCGCCTTACCTTGGCCATCGTCATCTTTCCGCATGGAGCCCAAAAGCTCCTTGGCTGGTTCGGTGGCTACGGTTTCTCCGGGACCATGGGCTACTTCACTGATTCCCTGGGTATCCCAGCCATACTTGCGTTCCTCGTCATCATCGCCGAGTCGCTGGGCGCCGTAGCTCTCTTCGCCGGAGCCCTGACCCGCATTTCCGCCTTCGGTATCGGAATTACCATGACAGTTGCCATGTTCATGGGCCACACCGCAAACGGCTTTTTCATGAACTGGTACGGAAACCAGGCAGGCGAAGGCTTTGAGTACCATCTGCTCACGATCGGCCTCGCCCTAATCGGCGTAGTATCCGGAGGAGGCGCCCTCTCAGTCGACAAAGCGATCTCCAAGTCAGCGGACTGATTCCATAAACTCACGTTCGACGCCAAAACGAAATCCCATTCCAGCCCGCTTCCGATTTTTCAAAAAAATCCGGAGCGGGCTTCTTTACGTAGAGAAAAGCGCAGCAAAGAGTGCCTCTTGATGTTTGCCATAGCGCGCTATTCAATGTAGGTTCCATCGTACCCAACAGAGCAGAACACCTCCCCCACCCCCTCCTCAACACAAGACGAGCCCATGCCTCGACCAAATTCCGATCCTAACCCTTCCTCGATCACAGAGAAACTAGGTTACGAGGCCGCCTTCTACAGTCTTCCCGATCCCGTTTTCGTCTACGATCACAGCAACCGTCGCATCGTGCTTTCAAACGAAGCAGCAGTCGCCCGCTATGGATACAGCGAAAACGAATTCCAGAAAATGGGCCCCTGGGACATCGAAGCCCCTTACATAAAAGCCGAACTCATTCCTCGCATCGACCGCTTACGCGAGCAGGGCTCCGCCGTCTATCGCACGGAGCACCGCAACAAGCGAGGCGAGACCTTTCCCGTCGAGATGCACACGATCTATCGGGAACTCGACCAGAGAGAGATCTTCATCGCCGTCTGCCGCGGGCTCACGGAGCGCCTGGACACCGAACGCCGCCTCGACAAAGCGGAAACTCACTACCGCGCCATCTTCGAGAATACCATCAGCCTCATCTGCGTCGCCGACCTCCAGACGGGCTACTACCTCGACGTCAACCCCGCCTTCGAGACCACCCTCGGCTACGACAAAGAGGAACTCCTTTCAACCCCTCTCGTGGAATTTATCCATCCCGAGGACAGAGAACGTTCGGAACGACTCGTCGAAACCTTGCTGGAAGAAAAGCAAATCCAGTACTCCTTTCAAAACCGGGTCATGCACAAAGACGGGCACTACGTTTGGCTCGATTGGAGCTCCCGCCCCCTACCGGAAAAGGGCCTCGTCTATGCCCTCGCCCAAGACATTTCCGAACGCAAGTGGTTCGAAGAGGAACTCCGAGCCCAAAACCAGAGAATGCGGCTGCACGTCGAACAAACGCCACTCGGAGTCATCGAGTGGGGACTCGACTTCCGCATTACCGAATGGAACCAAGCAGCGACTCAGATTTTCGGATACACCCGAGAGGAGGCAGTCGGACAGCCCGGTAGCATCATCATCGACCCAGAAACCCAAGAAAAGACGAAGGAGGTCTGGGCTCGGCTCGTTTCCAATAGAGGCGGCAAACGGTCCATAAACCAGAACCTGCACAAGGACGGCTCCAAACGCATTTGCGAATGGCACAACACAAGCCTCGTCGACCAACACGGCAAGATCATCGGAGTCGCCAGCCTCGTCCACGACGTCACGGAATCCCAAAGACAAAAAGAGGAACTGCAGCGAGCCAAAGTCGCCGCAGAGAAAGCCAATCAGGCGAAATCCGAATTTCTCGCCATGATGAGCCACGAGCTGAGAACCCCTCTCAACTCCATCGTGGGCCCCTGCGAATTGCTTAAACTACAAACCGATGACGATGCCAAGGCTCCCCTTGTCGATATCATGCTTGCTTCGTCCACCCACTTGCTGGAGCTGATCAACAGCATACTCGACCTCGCTAAGATCGAGAGCGGCAGCCTCGAGCCAAAGCGCGAAACTCTGGATATCGACAGTTTCTTCAGCGGGCGCCTACTCCCCCTGGCATCCAGCGCGAAGAAAAAAGGCCTGGAATATACGCTGGACAACCGCGCTCCGCGAAACAGCGCCCTAAACACCGATGGGCAACTCTTGCTGCAAGTGCTGTTCAACATAATCGGAAACGCCATAAAGTTCACCGAGTCGGGATCGATAAAGGTTAGCCTCGACTCCATCGGTAGCTCCTTGCGTATTTCAATTTCCGATACTGGCTCAGGTATCCCGAAACCAGAGCAAAAGTCTTTGTTCGAGCCATTTCGCCAAGGCCGCGATTCCTTGAGCAAGTCCCAAAGGGGGTCGGGTCTCGGGCTCGCGATCTCAAAACGCATCATCGAGCTACTCGATGGGAAGATCGAATTTGAGAGCGATACCGCTAACGGAACACGCTTCTACATCACCCTTCCTGGATTGGAGAAACCACACCCGTCCCCGGTAGAAAAGACCAAGGTTCAAGACGTTGCCCCAGCGACCCAGCCAGCGCCCTCGAAAATCCTCCTCGTCGAAGACGAACCCAACAACAAGCTCGTCACCAGCGCCATCTTGAAACACCTCCAGTGCCCGCACGACATTGCGGAAAGCGGGGAAGAAGCGATCGAGCTTTGGCAAGCCAAGCGGTATCCCATCGTCTTGATGGACGTAAAGCTACCGAAGATGGACGGAATCGAGGCCACCCGTCGAATCAAACAGCTCGCAAACGACTCTCCCGTTTGGATCGTCGCCCAAAGCGCCTACGCCCTGACTGAACAAAAGGATCGCTTTCTGGCTCAAGGCATGGACGACTATATTTCAAAGCCCATTTCAATTCCCTCCCTCAGGGCGGTACTCGAACGTGCGGACCGGCAAATCAGCAGCAAACGCTAAGGTTGTGAACCGCGCCCCCAAGCGCCGCCTCCGGGAGTACGAATCTCCAACACGCTGCCCGCGCTCAAGTTCCAACTACCGTTGCCCGGCAAGATCGTTCGAGCGCCCGTTGGATCGATCAAGATTTGCTCTCCGCAAGAACCCGGCTCGCCTTCTGCCATGCCAAAGGGAGCTTGCCTTCTTCGTTGCGTCAGCAGCGAAAGCGTTACCGCATCCAAAAAACGTATACGTTTGGTGACTCCATCGCCACCGCGATGAATCCCCTTTCCGCCGGATCCGCTACGCAAAGCGAATGATTCCACTCGCACAGGATAACGGATTTCCATGATTTCCGAATCGGTCATTGCCGTATTCGTCATATGGGTATGCACGCCACTCGCTCCTGCTCTGGTAGGAGAAGCCCCCTCACCTCCGGCTATCGTCTCATAGTAGCCGAACGAATCTGTTCCGAAAATCAAGTTGTTCATGGTAGACTGGCTACAAGCGGCTAAGCCAAAAGCCTTCAACAATACAGAAACGACCAGTTGGCTCACCTCAACGTTGCCCGCCACCACCGCAGGGCAATTTCTAGGATCCTCATCAAAAGACGGGTTCAGCATTCCTTCGAGTATCTTGATATCCACTACATCTAGGAACCCTTCGTTCAATGGAACATCCACAGCCGCAAGCAAACGCAGCACGTAGATCACAGCACTGGTAGCTATCGCCGGCGTCGCGTTGTAGTTGTCCGGCTGAACACCCGCTGTGCCGCTGAAATTGATTAACCACTTTCCTGACCCTTGCGTCGTAACTTCCACCACGACCGCCTCTCCATTGTCCAAGCTTTCTCGATACCGCCCCTTGCCAACGCAATCGGTCGCGGACAAAGCCTGCCTCAACGCTGTCGCAGCGCGTTCCTTCAATAGCGACATGTATTTCCCTACACGGCTGCAACCCTCCTTTTCCGCCAATTGCATCAAGGCAGATTGCCCTCTACGGATGGAGGCCAACTGAGCGGAAAGATCCGCCACGTTTTCATCTAGAGAACGACTCGGATAAGGCCCTTCCTTCAGGAGACGCAATAGCGGCTTCCAATCGACAGAACCTTTTGAAGCGAGCTTTAAAGGAGCAATGACAACCCCCTCCTCGGCTAGGTTCTGGGCATTGGGAGGCATGCTCCCGGGGGAGATTCCACCCAACTCCGCATGATGCGCCCGATTTGCAACGTAACCTAACAGCTTGTCTCCGGATTCTGTATACACCGGAGCCAACAAAGTCACATCTGGCAAATGCGATCCCCCGTAGGCCGGGTGATTCGTCACTACCACATCTCCAGGCTCTAGCTCCATCCGCTGCAAAACCGTGCGCAGACAGACTCCTAGGGCCCCCAAGTGAACCGGAATATGGGGCGCGTTCGCTAATAGATAACCGTCCGGATCCAGCAAGGCGCAAGAAAAGTCCTTACGATCCTTCACGTTGGTCGAAAACGCAGCCCGTTCCAACAAGGCTCCCATCTCGTCGACGATCGATAGAAAACGATTCGTAAAGAGCTCCAAGTCAACCACCTCACCCTGCGACTGACCCTTTTCCATGGTCTCGACCCTACGCAACTTCAAGGTCCCCTGATTCCCGACAGTCGCAGTCCATCCCGTATCCACGTAAACAGTACTGAAAGGATCCTGAATCACGAACGGGCCTGAAAGCGTCTGTCCCGCCTCTAGATCGCTACGAACCATATACGCTTCTGTGGGAGCCTGCTTCTCACGCGATTCTTCGAAGCATTCCTCGCCCAACCCGCTATCGCCGCTCACCGCCGCCACTCGCACCGCCACCAACTCGATCTCCAAGCCATCCGGCAAGAAACCGAATTGCTCGCGATACGCAGCTTCAAAACGCGCCCTGAGCTCACTCAATTCACCGCCCTCCAGAGTCAATATCGATTCCTGACCACGATACCGTAACTCGAAACGCGGTTCTCTCGAATCGATCTCCGCAGCATCAATGCCGTCTTCGGCTAAACAACGTTCAGCTTTCACTCGCAGCTCGCCAATCCAAGCTTCCAAGTCCTTTTCGCATTCGCCCAAATTCCGCAAAACCTGGCGACCTTCAAAGTGTTCGACTTGCGCGTGACGCAAGCCTTTGGCGCTCAGCAATCCGGCATCCGAAGGGAAAACGATCGTATCCATATCGAGAATACTCGCAACAGCGCAGGCATGCAATCCCCCTGCGCCACCGAAAGCGACTAAAACATAGTCTGCCGGATCGTAGCCTTCGCCAGTCGAAATTTTGCGAATCGCTTCCGCCATCGTTTCGTTCGCGATCGCAAGCAAGCCCTCCAGTATGGCCTCTCGGCTCATTGCTTCACCCGTCGATTCAAGGATAGACCGTTGCAATTCAAGAAGTCTCTCCTCCGCTCTCTCCAGAAATACCGGAATCCCAAACTTCGAAGCATCCAAACGCCCCAACAGTAAATTGACATCTGTAATCGCGAGGGGACCGCCCGCTCCGTAGCACGCTGGCCCGGGGTTGGCGCCCGCGCTCTGCGGCCCCACCCGCAAGGCAGATCCGTCAAACCAACAGACTGATCCCCCTCCCGCCGCCACCGTTTCGATCCTCAAGCTCGGGGCAAAGACGCGGGCTGCGCCGATCTTTTGCTCAAAGCGATAATCCAATTGACCATCGAAACGAGACACGTCCGTGCTCGTCCCTCCCATATCGAAAGCGATGCTCCGCCCCTCGCCCGCTTGTAGCCCAGAGAGCGACGATCCCACCACGCCTCCCGCTGGACCGCTCAACAGACTATCCTTTGGACGATAATTGCTGCGACTCACCAAGCCCCCCGCGCTCGTCATCACCCGCAATGCCGGAGCCCCTGTGAGCGTGCTTGTCACGCGATTCTCCACCGCATCCAAATAGCTGTCCATGATCGGCGCCAAGTAGGCGTCTACCAACGCCGTCTCCGCCCGCGGAAGCAACTTCACAAAAGGAGAAAGTTCGCTCGAAACCGACACGTATTTCGCGCCCTCCTGCCGCAAAATCTCCGCCACCCGCTTTTCGTGTTCCCCGTTGCGATAGCTGTGCAGCAAAGCAACTGAGAAACTCTCCACTCCCTCCGCCAGCGCAGACTGAGCAAATCCTCGCACCGCCCCTTCGTCTAGGCGTGCGATCTCAGAGCCGTCTGACGCTAAACGACCGCTAACCTCGAAAACGCAATTGTGCAACGGCTCCACTTTCTGGATACCGATTTCAAAAAGATCCGGCCGCTGCTGGTTGCCGATCCGCAACAAGTCACCAAATCCCTCCGTCACCAAGAACGCAGTCTTCGCGCCCTTGAGTTCCAACAAGGCATTCGTCCCGCGCGTCGTCGCCAAGCGCATTTCGAGTTCCGGCAAAGCTTGGTCCAGCCGTTTTTCCGTCAAAATCCGAACAGCGAGGACAGGAGGCTCTTCGGGCGATTGCAATTCGCACAGCTGCCCAACCTCGACTCCCAGCAGATCCGTATCCAAAGTCATCTCACAATTTCGAGGATCCCAAGCAATTACATTGGCGCGTTTGCCGGCACCGAGCGAAGCGACACTAGAGGAACACGGTGACGAAACACTCGTAACTCTAAACCCGTACCCCACATAAAAATCCTTACAAACCGGATACGCCAGTTTGACCCGTAAACGATTACCATCGATTACCTCCACTACGCTACCCCGCAAAGCCGAAGACGACAAAGTCTTCACTCGCAACTCTTCGCCTTCTGGCGACAAGGCGATGCAATCCGTAAAGGTCCCCCCCGTATCGATCCAAAATTTCCAAGACATCCCCTTCTTCTCCTTTAGCAATACGACCTAGATCAAGCTCCGGCAGGAGCTTCCCTTTCTCCCTAAACGCATCAAACAAGCAGTCATGCTGCGATACCAAAACACTGCTGCCCGATCCAGCCTGGCCTCCGCAAGGAGGCACGTAGGCAAGATCCCCAGCCAATACGAAGCAACCCAAAGCAAGCGAGAGTCCTTTCGCGCCGAAATTTCGGATACGATTCGCGGAGCGACTTCATAGTATTCCCTCACCAAGGCCTCGCCGCTTTCTTTGCCCATCAGTACCTCGTCGCGAAAACGCCGCAAGCGCTGCAATTCCCAGCTGTCGTCCGCCAATCCCATCGAGAGCACCGTCGCAGTGGTCAAGTAGCAGTCCAGCTCCTCTCCAGAGTTGCACACTCCGACCTTAGCATCTGAATACAACTCGACAGCCAACTCAGAAGCCTCCTCCACCCGCTCGTTAAATGAAAACAGGGAAAAGCGACAGCACGAGAGCTCGTTGCCAAACTCATCCATCCATACCAACTCAAACTCGCCATATTCTGCGAGCTCCTTGAGCAACTCGCAACTTTCCTGCCCTTCTACATGCAAGACGCCATACCCGATTCGCGGCGAAGCGTCCCCTTCGAAACGGAATCCTTGCAACACGGTGGGGAACGCTTTCACCCCTTGATTGTTCACCCGCACCACCATGCGAGTCTGGACAAGGTTCACCTCGGGTGCCACGTAGCGAGCCGCCACACTCAGCGACACCGCCTGCGGCCGCAAGAAGCAAGTCGAGGCGTTCCCCAAGACACTCCCGATCGTGACGCATTCGCTTTCCTCGACTCCCTCGAACTTGAAGATCATCCCTCCGATAACCACTTCCTTCTCAAACCAAGCCTCATAGTCCGCAGCATCCTCCACCTCTTCAGGGATTTCCGCTCCCGTCTGCTCCGACCATTGCTTCCAAGTCAAGGCCCCCTCGATGGGCTCTCCCTTGATCGCATGGTACATCATCTCTCCGCTCAACTTCGCGCCGTTCCCATCCTTAACGATGCTCAAGCTGCCATTGAAAAAGCTATCGCTCGCCACTCGTTCCATCGTTCGAGAGCAGGTGAAAGCCGCGTCGGACTCCTGTTGCCCCGGCAACAAGCGCGTAGCCCCCAAGGCAGCCAAAGTAGACAAAAAGTGACGGCGAGAGAAAAAGCTGCTCATGCGCACCAACTCGCAAATCTCCCCCACCCCTGCAATCCCTTTTCCCAGACCGCTCACGCCAAACAGTATCCAATAGCGGTGCCCGCTCATTTTTGAGTGGCCCTCCTTCCAGAGACCCGTTGGTCTCCCCCGCCATGAAGACTTTCGTTTATTTTGGCACCAAACCCGTCGCTCACAGCAAAGGCCTCTACTGCTATAGCCTCGACCTCGAGAGCGGCGAAATGGAACTCGTCGGCACCACGGCTGCCGAAAACTGCGCCTTCCTCAGCGTGCACCCCTCCAAACGAATCCTCTACACCCTCGCCAACGTCAAGGAAGCCGAAAAGGGCCAAAACGGCGGCCTCGCCGCCTACCGTATCAATCTCGAAACCGGCGCCCTCTCCCACATCAATACCGTGAGCTGCCCCACCGTCTCCCCCAGCCACGTGCAGGTCGACCGCATCGGAGCCAACGTATTCGGGGCCAACTACAACTCCAGCTACGCCATCACCTATCCAGTACGCGAGGACGGAGGACTGGGAGAATACAGCGACATCCAAAAATACGAAGGCAGCGGCCCCAACGAGAAACGCCAGGAATGCTCGCACCCGCACTCCGTATTCACTTCTCCTGACAACCGCTTCGCCCTCGTGAGCGACCTGGGCACCGACACCGTGCACGTCTACGAAAATGATACCCTCAATCACAAGCTCGTCCCCAGCGCCTTCGGCCACATCAAGACCGCCCCCGGAGCCGGACCGCGCCACCTCGCCTTCCACCCGAGCGGCCGCTTCGTCTACGTTTTGAACGAAATGGCTTCCACTCTCGGCGTCTACGACTACGACTCCTCCACCGGCGCCCTCCGCGAAACCCAAGTCATCGACACCCTGCCCGCCGACTACGACGAAATTCGCTGGGCCGCCGAAGTTCTGGTCTCCCCCGACGGACGTTTCGTCTACTCGTCGAATCGCGGACACGAAAGCATCGCCATCTTCTCCGTCGATCCTGCCACTGGCAAGCTCACCGCCATCGACCACGAGCCCACCCGCGGCGTGCAGCCCCGCAACTTCAACATTGACCCCACAGGCCGCTGGCTGATCGCCGCCAACATGGACAGCGACAATTGCGAACTCTTCCGCATCGACCCCGTATCAGGAAAGCTCACACACACCCGCAGCCTAGAGATCCCTGCCTGCGCCCGCGTGGCCTTCCTCTAGAAAACCGCGACCTGGTGGCGCGGCTTCTCCGAAGCCGCCCAAACGCGTCCCCAAAAACGAAAAAGGCCGAAGGCAGTTTCATCTACTCTGCCACTCTTCGTGAAGCTTAGTGCCCTTCGTGGGCAAATTCTACTCGGCGATCAAGTCCGTTTGCACCTTCCACAGGTTGGCATAATGCCCGTCGATATGGATCAGCTCGTCGTGCGTACCCGTTTCGATGATACGTCCCTGGTCCAAGACCACGATCTTGTCCGCTTTCAACACCGTCGAGAGGCGGTGAGCGATCACCAAGGTCGTGCGTTCCTTGACCAGGTTGTCCACCGCCGCCTGAATTTTCGCCTCCGTCAGAGTATCCACCGCCGACGTCGCTTCGTCCAAAATGACAAGCGGCGGATTGCGCAAGATCACACGAGCAATGGTGAGACGCTGCTTCTCCCCCATGCTCAGACGAATGCCACGTTCCCCGATCAAGGTATCCATACCGTCCGGAAGCTTGGATACGAATTCCCAGGCGCAAGCGCCTTCTAGAGCCTGAATCAAGTCAGCCTCAGAGGCATCCTCCCGAGCCAACAAAAGATTATCCCGCACCGATCCATCGAAGAGGAACGGATCCTGAGCCACCATGCCGATGTTCGAGCGTAGCGACTTCAACGAAAGATCCCGCACATCCACTCCCCCAATCGACACCGAACCCTCGCTCACGTCATAGTAGCGCTGCAGCAGGTTTGCCACCGTCGACTTGCCCGCCCCCGTGTGACCGACCAAAGCCGTCACCTTGCCTTCCGGCATGATCAGCGAAAAGTCGCTCAACAAGTTCGCCCGCTCCGAGTAGGTGAAGTCCACCGCATCGAACTGAACCTTGAGCGGAGCTGCGGGGAACGGCTTAGGCGTATCCGGATCCTGGATATCGATATCGAAGTCGAGCAAATCGAAGACACGCTCCGCCGAAGCTTTCCCCGTCGCCAGCATGTTGTTGAGCGAGGAAATCAACGTAAGTGGCTGATACAGCATGTAACAATACAGCAAAAAAGTCACCAAGTCACCGTATCCAAAATTCTCGGGTTCCGCGAAAGTGAGGTAGCCTCCGTAGCCGACCACAGCGACAGTGCCGAGGCTGACAATGAAACCATTGACCGGGCCGTGCAGCGACCAGCGAAACATGCCCTTGAGCGTGTAACGACGCAACTCCTCGCACTTCTCGTCGAAACGCGCCCGCTCGCGGTCCTTCAATGCGAAGGAATTGATCAAGCGATTTCCTTGGATGTCTTCTATAAGCAGAGAATTCAATTCTCCCGAAGCCTCTCTCACCTTGCGCCAGTTCACGCTCTGCGACTTGAAGTGAAACCGCGACAAGATGATCATCACTGGAATCGGGGCTATCATCAAAAGCGCCAGACGCGGCTCCGTGACGAACATCAAAGTCGTCACTCCCAGCAAAGTCAGCACAGCGGTGCTGCCTTGCTCCGTACCGTCAAGGATCACTCGCTCCACGTTCTGCACGTCGTCAATCACACGCGACGCAATGTCTCCGCTCTTCCGCGTATCGAAATAGCGCACCGGCAAGTTCAGCAGCTTGGAATGCAAGTCCCGTCGAATATCCACCAAGACCTTCTGCTCCAAAATGTTGTTCAAACGGATACGCAAGGAGTTAAGCACCTCCCGCATCGCGAAACAGCCCACGAGGCCCAACACCAGCATCCAATAGCCGTCCAGAGATTCGCGCGTCTCCAAGCGTTCCACAATCGTTCCCGCCACCGAGGGAAAAACCAAGTAGAAGCCCATGCTCCCGATCGCCAAGGCAATCGTACCCCAAAACATCGCCTTGTAACGGAACAAGTAGCTCGAAACTCTCCAAATCGTCTTCATAAAACCTGAACGATTGAGAGGCCCCGACGCTTCAACACAAGCCCCGAACCGTGAATTTAAACAGGAGCGTGCTTGTCACGCGATTCCTCGTCACCACTCTTCCCCCTCGAATTCGCACCACATGCAAGAGACCGACATCAACTGGGAAACCCTCGACCGCCTCCGCTCCCGCTTCCTCCAAAGCGGAGCCAACTCCGGCGTCTATTGGCAAAGCGAAGACGACCTCGCCCACTACCACGCCACCTTCGCCGCCCGCATCGGCTGGAAATGGGACAACGCCCTCGCCCTCGCTGCCCAAGCCGGTTTCCAGCTCCGCTCCCGCAGCCTCTTCGACTGGGGCTGCGGCTCCGGCATCGCCGCCCTCCGCGTCCTCGACTTCTTCGGCCCCGACGCCTTCGACAAGGTCCAGCTCTGGGACCACTCCGCCCTCGCCTGCCGCTTCGCCCAAAAAACCATCCAAGACGCCTATCCCAGCCTCGAAGTCGAAATCGCCCCCGCCCCCGCCCCCACTTCGCAATTCCCCATTCACAATTCACTAATCCTCGTCTCTCACGCCCTCAACGAGCTCGGTTACGAAGCCCAACAACAGCTCTCCGAGCAGCTGCAGAGCGCCGCCCAAATCATCTTCGTCGAGCCTGGCGACCATGCCTCCAGCCGCAAAGTCATTGCCCAACGCGAAGCCCTCCGGAACGAATTCCAAATCGAAGCCCCCTGCACCCACTGCGACGCCTGCCCTATGCTGAAGGAGGAAAACCAGCGCCACTGGTGCCACTTCTTTGGCAAGCCCCCTGTCGAAGCCTTCACCGAAGGATTCTGGTCCCGCTTCGCCCAAACCATGGAAATCGACCTCCGTAGCCTCCCCTACAGCTTCCTCGCCCTCTCCAACAAAAGCCTTCCGGCCTCAACCGATCGCCCCCAGGCCCCGGCCGCCTCCCGCCTCATCGGCCGACCCCGCCAATTCAAAGGCTACACCCGCCTGCTCAGCTGCGACGCCGCCGGCCTGCGCGACCTCGAGCTGCAAAAGCGCGACGACAAGCAGCTCTGGAAAGCCCTCAAAAAAGAGCAAAGCACCCTCTTCCGCTGGCAGGAGATAGAGGACGCAACCAACCGCCTTAAAAGCGGTGAGACTATCTAGTAGAGGGTGGAGCAAAGACTTCGAAACGTCCGTGGTCTCTTAGGGTGCGAACGATTTCGGACGATCCGTTCGTCTAAAAACGAACAATCTGTCATCAATTGATTTGTCATCTTCGGTAAATCTACCAACGGATCGTGGGTACGTATTTGATACGATCATGGAAGTACTTAATCCCCCGAGCTGTTCCAGATTCCGCCAAGCCCTTCGGCAAGCTGGTTACTTAGCTAAAATAGCCATTCTGTTTTCAATATCCTTGGCTGATTCGCGAGCTCAGGAAGTCGTGACGCAACCTGAAATTTCTCCTTCTTCAGGAAAATTCTACGACTCGGTGACAGTCAGCCTTGGCATTCACGACTCCGAGAGCTCGATACACTACACGCTCGAAACAGAGGGAGTCACTAGCAGCAGAAAAACCTATACCGGACCTTTCGATTTAGATAAATCTACCATAGTCCGAGCAATCACGAAAAGTACCAGCGGCTTGGAGAGCATCGTCTCCGAGGCCCGATTTCTGAAGATTGAGGAGCTTGAGGCTTGGAACACTATCCAAGAACTGGATACGGCCGCACTTCAAGCTAACGTCGATCTTGTCACCGCGTTTTCGGACGGTGTGCTGGCACTGAAAACGGATGGAACGGTAGTGCAGAGGCAGACCACATTCGACCGGACTCCCCAACCACCGGCAGGGCTCGGAAAGGTGGCTGAAATCGCGGCCGGTTCGCACTTCCTAGTTACCCTTAGCGAAGCAGGTAAAGTCAATACTTGGGGAAACTCTGACTATTTGGATACTTCCAAGATAACTCCTCCCGAGGGACTGGATAACGTCGTTTCGATCGTAGCAGCAGAAGATGCCGCCATAGCCCTTTTGCGCGACGGAAAGGCTAGGGCATGGGGCGGCTCTGCTCGGAACTGGTCGCTCGAACCTCCACGACACCTTGCCAACCTTATTCACATCGTGGCGGACGATGCTTTCGCCGTCGGCATTTTGGAGGACGGCAGTATCAGGGCATGGGGCAGCGGTAATTGGCGCGATGAGTCCTTGCCCAGCGGCATTGAAGGAGCCATCGACTTCGCTTTCGGCAACAACCACTCCCTAGCTCTCAAAGCGGACGGGACCGTACTGGGCTGGGGTGGCTATGCCGCGACGCCCGAATTCAAGGCTGCTGTCGGTTCCTGGACTGACATAGTCGACATAGCGGTCTCATACGACACGAGCTTCGGCCTTCGTGCGGATGGTACCATCGTAAGTTGGCCTCTCAGCAGCTCTCTCCAACCTGATTCTCGTCTAGACAAAGTCATCGCCATTGATGCCGAGCACTACGGCATCGCCGCGCAGCGTGAAGCAGCTAGCCAGCCCCATCAGCTCTCACTCTCTTTCGACGCAAGCAGGGGGCATGTCCGCCGCTCCAAACAAAAGAGCAACTTCCAAGAATCGGAGACTCTTAAACTTGTCGCGATCCCCGCCCCAGGATTTGGGTTTCACCGCTGGGAAGGCGATCTGCAATCATCAGAGAACCCACTCAATATCCGCCTAAACGAAGCACTAAACCTTCAAGCCGTTTTTCTTCCAATCCTCCTGCCCCCCTCTACCGATTTCGACGATTCGCGAAGCCAATCGAGTGGCGGCCAAATAAGCCTCACGAACCCTAACGCCTCGGGAGCGATACACTACACATTGGACGGCTCGAAACCCAGTTCCGATTCCCCTATCTACGAAAACCCGATTCCCTATGAATCATCCTTTCAGCTGAGGGCTCGTTGCGTTGCTGACGGCTTCGCTGACAGCATTGAGACGATTCGTTTCGTCGACCTCGTTAGCCTTCTCGGCTACGGCCCTCAAAACCACAGCCTTCTCGACTCCCCTCCTGGAGCCAACGGCGTCGCAATAGTCGCTGCTGGCTCGAACCACATACTCGCGCTAAAACAAGATGGAACCACCTTCGTTTGGTCAGATCGCCCACTAGAGTCGAAGGTCACTTTGACGGACGTTGTGAGCGTGGCCGCCGGGAGCGGCATTAACTACGCTCTCCATTCAGATGGGCGAGTCTCGATCTGGAGCCTCGATAGCGCCCTCTGGCAAAGCCCCGACTCCCTGCAAAACATCATATCAATCAAGGCCCAAGGAGACCACTTCATGGCCCTAAAGGAGGACGGCACGGTGCTCGCTTGGGAGGATTTTACCCGCACTCAAATCACAGTGCCCCAACTTCCCGAACCGGCCGTCGCAATCGCATGCGGCGAGCGCCGTAGCCTTGCACTTTTCGCAGATGGCCGAGTAGCCGAATGGGGCGAAGACGGACCGCTGATCATTCATGACGAACTCGGAAAAGTCGTCGCCATCGAGGCGTCCCTCGATTACTCAGTCGCTTTGCGAGAGGACGGCACCGTAAAGCCTTGGGGCCTCATCTCGACGATCGGTCCCAGTCCGAACGACATCATCGATATCAGCCTGAACTGGGCAGGAGGCTACGCTCTGAGAGCGAACGGAGATATTATCCCCTTCGGGAACTTCTATGACCTCGTTCCCATCAATGAAGATCACGACGGCGCACTCGGTTGGATCTCCGTCGGCGGAAGCTTTACCATCGCCAAACCGCTCGGACAAGGTCCTCTGAAAACGCAATTCAGCGTCCTCGCCAACCAGCAAGACCTAACGCCAATTTGCTCCTTCCAAGTCCCCGAAGGTCAACATTACTTCGTCCGCTTCAGC
The DNA here is from genome assembly GCF_014803405.1 of Pelagicoccus enzymogenes. Lineage (NCBI taxonomy): Bacteria > Pseudomonadati > Verrucomicrobiota > Opitutia > Puniceicoccales > Pelagicoccaceae > Pelagicoccus > Pelagicoccus enzymogenes. The sequence goes on along the minus strand of NZ_JACYFG010000051.1, from coordinate 631,424 downwards.
CGGGATCTCGAAAACTGGATCCGTCATCCGAACTATCAGGCCATGAAGCTCAGCAAGGGAACGCTCCAAACCATCTCCCCGTACGATGAGGAAGGTATCCCCATCTTCCTTCAACTCGTAACTCCCTAAGAAGCACCGCAATCCACCTCGCCATGCGAATCCCTCTCCCCCCAAAGACGTTCAGACTTATTTGCCTGATCACCTTGGCTCCCTACTTCCAGGGCCTGGCCGAAACATACCGACTCAGCGAGAACTTTGAACTCGAGTCCCGCCAAGACGCCATCCCATCGCAACTTATCGCGCTCGAGGATGGCTCCCACTTGGCCGTCGGCGGCTTCGACTCGGTCGACGGAGAATTCTCCGGCTCGCTCGCAATCCTCAGCCCGGAGGGCAACTTCGAACCCCTTTCGCTGAGTTTTCCAATCCTCGAGGCCCAAGCCGATCAAGCCGCACTCAACAGCGATGGTTCAATAAGCATCTCCTTCACCAACGTCGCCCCAGAGCTGGGGCTAAACGGGAACACCGTGATACAATTCTCCCCAAACGGCGAGCCGGTCCTTACAATCGCAAACCAACAAGGTCTCATCCTGCAGAAGGACAACCGTTTCCTTCAGATCTTCGGGGAAACAGACCCCAGCCAACCGGGAAAACAATTCACCCGGATTCAAAGGCTCGTTCGATCCGAAACGGGAGACTACGTTTTGGACGAAAGCTTCAAAGCTCCCAGAGTCGAGGGCTACTGCCGCGCCGTTCACATCCTTGCGAATGGAAAAATCCTCGCGGTCGGCGCCTTCCCCAACAGCTCTACTCTGACGACCGGAAACCTCATGCTGCTGGAGCCAAACGGCCAAGCTGCCCCGGGATTTAGCCGCTACGGCTATCGAAACGAGCAGCTCGAATACAACCAATACCACATAAGCAGCCTACCCACTGGCGAAATTTTTCTGCTATACGAAAGCGGCGACCAATATTTTCCGACTAAGATTGGTGCAGACGGAAAGCGTGACAGCTCATTCGGCGTATCAAACCAAGCTTCAGTCTACTACAAGAGCGAAGTCTTCTCTGCTGGTGACGGCGGCTACTTCGTCACCGGCGCTTGGAACCAGATCGGAAATGATTTCACGCAAGTGATAAAACTGAAAGCAGACGGCCAGATCGACGAGGCATTCAACTTTGATCCGGACGGATTATTCACCGATGATGGTCCAATCGATTACTTTTCCGCAGCCATGACGCAAAACGGCCTCCTGCTGTCCGGCCGCACTAGCTCCGATTCCAAGAAAATCGCTTTTGCCTTCCTCTCTGAAAACGGCACCCTAGCGGAAGCCCACCCAAGCAAAATTTCCATCAGCAAACCGAAAGCCGCGAGCTGGACGAACAGCGGCGAACTCTTGATGGGAGACGGCATCGCACGAATTGACGGGACCATTCGCGTATCGTTCGAACCCGTCAACAACCTCAAGCTTACTCAGCTAGCCGACGGCACTTTCACTACCGACGACTTCCTTTTCTACGACCAAAACCGTACCCGCCTACCTGTCCAACCTCACTTCGACCCTTCATTGTGGTTCCGGGCTCAAATGCCAAATGGAGAATGGCTTGCCGAGCAGCGAGCAAGCAAATGGGGACAGGAGATCGGCGTCGTCAAACTCCTCCCTCATGGCAGCGTAGACGAATCCTTCCCCACCCTCGATCCGGACACCGCCATTCTCTGCGTCACGAAACAACATATCTACTACACTCTTGGAAAATGGGCAAATATCCCAAGAGAAGTCCGTCGTATGTCTCACTTGGGAGCTCCAGACCCGGACTTCTCGATTCCAAACCTCTACGGAAATCTCGCGTTCATGAAGGTAGTCGGCGACTGGCTGTATTTCCCCAGCCTCACCATAGGCGATAACCAAATCGCCAAACCCCTCGGCGCTAGATTTTCAATCAACGGCGAACTGGACCAGAACTACGCTCCGGAGAAGTTCATCGAACGGCCCTACCAAAGTGCAAATACCTGGCCTAGCCAAAGCGCAAACCGCTACGCGGATGACGGTTCGACTGTGATATTTGGATACAAAATAGATCAGCCAAGCGAATCAGGAAGCGAGCGGCTATGGCATGTCTCACCTGAAGGTGTGGTCACCGAAGTTGATGACCGATTTAAATGGAAAAACACAGAAGTAGACATAGCACCAAATGGAGACCTCTATTTGGCCGGCACAGCCCTCACTCCAATCGGCCCTCTACCGACCTCCGCAAGATATACTCGTTCCCCAGCAAGCTTCTCCACTCCTTTCAAGAAACGAGTTTCCTTCTCTGAAGGTCCTGTCTCTCTCGAGGTCACTATCGTCGATTTTTTGCCCGACTCCATCGTCTGGCTAAAAGATGGAACAGAAATCCCGGGAGCAAACGCCCCCCAACTCGACTTCGACCACTTGGACGCGTCACATGCAGGCACCTATCAAATTCGTATCCAAAGTGTAGATACAACTATCACAAGCAACCCAATTCGCCTACTACCGCCCAAAGCTCCGCATTTCCTCACTCATCCCCACGACAGCGACGCAAGCTCCTTCGGGAGCCTAATTCTGAAAGCAAGCGTTGACGGAGCACCCTACCCAGAGCTCCAATGGTACGTCGACGGTTTGCCCATCGAGGGCGCCAATACTCCCGTCCTCGAATTCGATGAAATCGGACTGCAGGACATCGGTACCTACCGTCTAAGATCAAAAAATTCTATCGGAACCCAATGGTCTAAGCCCGCAATCGTCTCGGTGAATGACATCGTTCCACAAATCGAAAAGAAATTCGACGTCGGACGCGAAAGCCCGCTCTACGCTTCATCAATCATCCCTTCTCCAAATGGCGGATACTACATCCAATCGCTGGAGGACTCCCTGCCTCCCATCCGCAAGATTAGGACAGACTACGTGAATGAAGAGGGGGAGATGACAATTGACTGGAGTAAGGATCGCATTCCCGCCGGATACGACAGCCTCAACTTCTGCCCCTTCACAGGAACCCATTTCGCTCTCCTGACAGAATTTGTTCCTGGAGGATCGGGCGACACAATCACCCACTTCACCCGCCTCACCCCTCAAGGAATGCCTGACACCGCGTTCGGCGTTCACCGTTTCGATAGCAACATGTATTCTGTTATCGCTTTCCGCCAATGGCCAGATGGCAATGTCTGGGTCGACGATGGCAGCACTGCACTCGAAATATCAAACTCAGGCACGGTGACCCCACTGCCGAGAATTGAACAGTTCGTAGGTGGCATGCCTCCCTGGACCTTTATTCATCCTCTGAGCATGAGGATCGCCGACGACACTTATACACTCACCCGGCCCAATACTCATTGGCTCATCCGCCTCGGAGCCGATGGGAAGAGCCTCCCTGGTTCAGACATCATCGATATCGGCTACTCTCCCTTAGTTACTCAAATCCTTGGCATCTGGGCAAACGGTACTCAACTCAAGCACGACCCTGTTGCTCAAACTCTGAGTGGAAGCACATTCGAGGGCGAGGAGCTCTGGAATCTCAATATCACAGGATGGACCATTCCTACCAATAACATCTTTGCTGTTAAGAGTGCAGATGGCACTCGCCTCTCCATCATAGCCCACGCGGAACTCGATCCAAAGTCCGCTCGCATCTTCTGGGTCGAGTCCGATGGCACTAATAATTTTCACGACTCGAAAACCTTCGATGGGCTCCACAGTTACCGGCAAATCGTTGGACTTAAAAACAACGCCTTCGCCCTTCACGGACTCGCCGACCCACAAGGAACCAAGGAAAGAGTTGTATTCATTAATTCTGACAGCAACCCATCCGAGCCCACAAAACTCGTCCGCCTAGAGACTGCCTACTTGGGTGAACCTACCGCCGCTCTCGATGGTCAAAACCTGTTCCTTCCTATCACTGGAGAACACGTCGACGGAACCCTAACAGGACCGATCCTCAAGTTGGATGCCGCCGGAAACATCGATTCATCATATTTCGCATCCTTGCCAGAAAGCGCTCTACCCGCGACAAAAGCGCTTTGCCCGCTTCCTCAAGGATACCTCGCTGTGCTCCGCGGAGAAAACTACGGCTACGAGTACGAATTACACGTCCTCGACCCAGTCGGAAACCCAGTCAGTTACCGAGATCTCGGCACCATCTATCAATCTCCGCCAAAACTCATCTATCATCCGTATTCAAATACCGGATTCCTCGTGGTCTCCATCGAGCCTAACTCCGGCGAATCCGTTCGCTTTGACCGCTACCTCATCGACGGAACCCTCGATCCCGACTACCAGCACGGGGTAAAGAAAGTCCAAAACAACTACACCATGGTTACCAGCGACAGCCTTGGCAGAGTCTACCTCTACCGTCGACAATTCAACCAAACTCCTGCGGCGGTGATCAGAGTAAATGCCAACGGAGAAGTAGACAATTCCTTCACCCTCGATCCAAGCTTGAGCCAAATCGAGGCCATAGCCATCGACAGGAGCGACCGACTTCTCATAGCAGGAACTCAATTGCTAAGACTCTCAAATAATGGAGCTATTGCCCCAGGCTTCGCGGTGCAAATAGATGCGATATCGGCGAGTGATCAATTCGGAGCGCTGCCGAATGGAGACGTCATCGTAAGAAATAAACGCTTCGACCAAAACGGAGTCTTTGTAAGAAGTTATGGAGTCTCCAGCCGTACTCTCTCAGGGACTTTGTTCAACGAACGAGTCGCCACTGTCACTTACGACCCTCAAACGAACCAATCCTCCCTGCATCTCATCAGCTTATCTGGACCACCGAAAATCCAGAATCAGCCAAGAGGCCAGTCCGTACCGATCGGTTTTCCGCTCACCTTCGCGATCAATGCTAGCGAAAAACCGGGGCTAAACTACCAATGGACCCACAACGGTAACCTTATCCCTCAAGAAACCAGCAGCCGCCTGAGCTTTAATTCTGTTCACGCCGAAAACGCGGGATCCTATCAAGTAACCGTTTCATGGGATGAAGGAAGTCTCACGCTACCAGAATTCGAACTCATCACTACGACGGCGACTCCCTATGGCCAAAACGTTCCCCCTCTGAGCTTTCAACTTACGGAAGCAGGAATCGAGTACAGCTGGGTAAACGAGATCGAACAATCGTTTGAGCTCGTCATTTCTGAAGACCTGAAGGCCTGGCAAATTGCCCCATTCCCAAGTTCGGCTGAACAAAGAACCCAGAAGGCCATTGCCCAATTCAAAGACCTCCCACCTAACTTTTTCGTAAAACTTTGGATCAGCCCATAAAAATCGGTAACCCGAACCCGAGCAAATGAGTAGTCACGGACCAGAACCAACCACCTGGCCATGAATACAAAACTCATATCACTACCACTCGTCGCCGCTGCCCTGATCGCCACCAACACCGCCACCGCGGCCGACGAAGTCCAGCATCACAGCCTCGACGGAATCACCAAAGTCGACTTCTACATTTCCAAGTCCAATGTCGCCTTGATCGGTTCCGACCGCAGCGACCTCGAACTCGAACTCGAAAAACCGCTCACCGGATTCGACGACAGCAAGGTCACCCAATCCACGACTCGCGAAGGCGACACCCTCCTCATCAAGATCGAGTTCGAAAAAGACAATGGGTCCTGGTTCTCTTGGGGCGACAAAACCAAGGGCTACAAGCAAGCCACTCTCCACCTCCCCGCCGATCTTATCGCCAAGGTCCGCACCTCCGGCGGAAACGTTACCGCCGAGGGCATGACGTCCGCGCTCAACCTCAAAACCTCGGGAGGAAACATCGACGCCTCGGACATTTCAGGCCCGCTAGAAATAAAAACCTCAGGCGGAAACATCCGGCTCCGACAAATTCAAGGCGACACCCACGCCCACACCTCCGGAGGAAACATTAACGTCGAAGGCCTCGTCGGCGCTGTCGATCTGCACACTTCCGGCGGAAACATCAAAATAGAGGGAGCGATCTCTGCCCTCAAGGCCCACACCTCTGGCGGCCACATAAGCGCCAACCTGCAAAGCGCCCTGCTCGAGCCCATGGAGCTCGGAACCTCCGGCGGAAACGTCAGCGCCACCCTACAGGCCGGTATGCAAGCCCCAGCCGAACTTCGTACCTCTGGCGGCAGCGTCAGCATCTCACTTCCCCACAACCAAGCCTTCCAAGTCTACGCCAAGTCAAACGGCGGTGGCGTTTCCTTCAGCCACGGCGGCAGCTTCCAAGGGACTCTCGACAAGAAAAAGATCGAGGGCGACGTCAACGGCGGCGGCCCTCTCGTAAAGCTCACCACCAGCGGCGGTCGCGTAACCATCGCCGAAATCTAGGGCCGCTTTCGCAGCCCATCCTCCGTGGTGGGACGGCCGCTCCGCGGGCGTCAAACACAGTCCTCAATCCCCAACCCAATTTTCTAGTACGGTCAAAAAAAGACATCGCCGGCTCCGCCCGGCAGATGGTAGGAGGGAAGCCCGCATCGCTACGATGCGGGCTTTTTCTCTTTTTCCTTCGTGCAACTTCAGGAACTTCATGGGAGAAGAAAAAAACGACACGCGAAACAACAACCCAAGCAACCAACAACTCCTCCCCTTTTTCTAAATGTCTCCCATAGCAAGTCGCACCTCACAACAACAAGACCGTTGTGGGAGCGCGCTTGTCACGCGATGATTCGCGTCAATACAAATGGAAAACCTTCAATCCAGCTCCCCTCCGCCTCCCGAGCCCCCTCTCGAAGTCTTGTATCGAGACGAGCGATACATCGCCATCCATAAGCCCTCCGGCCTGCTGGTACACCGCAGCCCCATCGACAGACGCGAAACCCGCTTCGCCATCCAACTCCTGCGCGATCAAATCGGCCAACACGTCTACCCCGCCCACCGCATCGACCGCCCCACCTCCGGTATCCTCCTCTTCGGCCTCGACGAAGAAGCAGGCACCGCCCTCTCCGTCTACTTCCAAGAGCGAAAAGTCAAAAAGACCTACCAAGCGGTCGTGCGTGGCCACCTTCCCGAAAGCGGAAGCATTGACTCCCCCCTGCACAAATACGAAGACCAGGACGGCCACAAGAAAAGCGCCCAAACGCAAGAAGCGCTCACCGCCTACCAGCGCCTCGCCACCACCGAACTTCCGTATCCAACAGAACGCTACGACACCACGCGCTACTCCCTCGTCGAACTCTATCCCCACACCGGTCGACGCCACCAAATCCGCCGTCACCTCGCCCACATCCGCTACCCCATCATCGGCGATACCCGACACGGCTGCAACAAAGCCAACAAACACGCTCGCACCCACTTCAACATCCACCGCCTCCTCCTCGCCGCCACACAGGTCGAGTTCGAACACCCATTCGACGACAAAACCGTCACCATCACCTGCCCCCTAGAAGCAAGCTTCCAATCCGCCTTGGAACAAATCAATCTCTAGAAAATTGAAATGAGAGAAGCCCGACTCACCATCGCCTTCGACGCCGACGACACGCTTTGGCACAACGAGAACCTCTTCGAGGAACACCATCGCAAGTACTGCCAGCTGCTCGCCGAATACCACGACGCAGAAACCGTAGAGAGCACCCTCTTTCGCACCGAAATGCGAAATCTCGAACTCTACGGATACGGAGTCAAAAGCTTCACCCTTTCCAGTATCGAGACCGCCATCAAACTCACCGACGGCGCCATTCCCGCCGAAGAACTCCGCCGCATTATCGACTTCGGCAAAGACATGCTCGCCCACCCCGTCGAACTCATCGAAGGAGCCGCCGAAGCCGTCGAAGCCCTCAGCCGCCAACACGAGCTCATTCTCATAACCAAAGGCGACCTGCGCGACCAGGAACGCAAAATCGCCAAGTCCGGCCTCGCTCCGTACTTCAAGCACATCGAAGTCGTATCCAACAAGAACAACGAAGACTACGCCCGCCTCTTCCGCCAACACCTCATCGACCCTCAATCTCTCGTCATGGTCGGCAATTCCCTCAAGTCCGACATCCTCCCCATCCTCGAATTGGGCGGAACCGGAGTGCACATTCCCTACCACCTTACTTGGGAGCACGAACGCGTAGAAGCCGCTCCCAAACACCACTCGAAGTTCCACGAAATCGCATCCATAAAACAACTACAAGATCTCATCGCTTCTCTGTAGGAGCGACCTTGGTCGCGAATATCGATGCACCTTCTCCCACAGCCCAAATCAACCACTCCCCTGGAAGGCTCCCTAGTTGACAGCCCTTCCGATCCTAGCGTCCAAATATCCTCTTCCGCTCCAAAAAACGGATACCGCCTTACAATTAGCCCCAATAGCATCGCAATCTCGGCCGCCAGCGAAGAAGCCGCCTTTTACGCGAAAGCCACCCTCGCCCAAATCCTTGTTCAGCATCCTCAAGGCGTCCTCCCTTGCCTCGAAATCGAAGACTGGCCCGACTTAGAAGTCCGTGGCTACATGCTCGACATCTCCCGCTGCAAGGTCCCTACCCAAGCCTCGCTCTACGAACTGGTCGACCTCCTGGCCTCCCTCAAGTACAACCAGCTGCAACTCTACACCGAACATACCTTCGCCTACCGCGATCACGAGCGCGTCTGGGCAAACGCCTCTCCGCTCTCACCCGAAGACATCCTAGACCTCGACGCTTATTGCCGCGAACGCTTCATCGAACTCGTTCCCAACCAGAACAGCTTCGGCCACATGGAGCGATGGCTGCGTCACCCGGAATACCACCACCTCGCCGAAAGCCCGGACGGCTTCGAACACCCCATCTCCGGCTGGAAAAAATACGGCAGCACCCTCAAGCCCACGCCCGAGTCCGCCGATTTCGTCGACTCGCTTTTCGCCGAGCTCCTGCCAAATTTCACAAGTAAAAACGTGAACGTAGGCGGCGACGAGCCTTGGGAACTCGGGCAAGGCTACTCAAAGTCTGCCGTCGAAGCGCAGGGCAAAACCCGCGTCTACCTCGAGCACCTCCTGCGTATCCAAAAAAAGGTACAAGCCCGCGGCTACCGCATGCAGTTCTGGGGAGACATTATCATCAATCAGCCCGAGCTCGCCGCAGAACTTGGTCCCGACATCACCGCCCTGCTCTGGGGCTACGAGGTCAACCACCCTTTCGAAGCCCACTGCCAAGCCATGCATGCCGCCGGAGCGAAGTTCGTAGTCGTCCCCGGAACCTCCACCTGGAACAGTATCGGCGGACGCCTCTACACCGCATTGCCCAACATCGACCAAGCCGCCGAAAACGCTCACCGCCATTGCGCCGCCGGCCTGCTCCTGACCGACTGGGGCGACAACGGCCACCACCAATCCCACTTGCTCAGCGTCCTTCCCATTTTGCAAGCCGCCGAGCGAGCCTGGAATTGCAACGCCGAAACCACGCCTTCGTTGAAGGATGCTGCGGTCAAACTGATCCCCGAACCGCTATCGGATTCTGAATACGCCTCAGTCGTTGCCTTAAGCGACATCGCAAATGGTTTCTCGACCTACTTACATAATCAAAGCTGGTTGAACAAAATCCTCTTCGCCACTGCCGAGACCTACTCGAAACTCGCCAGCCAGCTCGATAAAGGCGAACTGGAACGCGCCCATGCTGCCCTCAACCAATCAGCAGCAAGCGGAGAAATCGAGCTCGCCCGCGAACTTCTCGCCTACGCAGCTCGCAAGGGCTTGTCTCTTCTAAAAGGTCAATTACCGCCCTCCTTGCCACTTGAAGCGATTGAGAGATTCAAAACATTTTGGCTGACGCGAAACCGACCGGGGGGCTTGGAGGAAAGCGTCTCCCATTTCCCCACCGCTTGAGCCTTCGCCTCAAGGTTGAAGCGCACGCAACACGGCGGTGACATGGGAATCCGAACCCAAAAGCTCATCGTGCACCGCCGCTATCTTTTGATCCGCTCCGATCAGGTAGGTCACGCGTTTGGGGATTCCCACAAAAGGCAGCCGAGCCTTGTAAGCCCGAGTGACCTCACCGTCGGCATCCGCCAGCAATTCGAAGTTTAGACCATGCTCCTTCTTGAACCGCACGTGCGTATCCAAGTTGTCACGACTCACCCCAAAAACAGAAACATCCAAACCTCTCAAATGCGAAAACTGATCCCTGAACGAGCAAGCCTGCTTCGTGCAAACCGAGGTAAAATCCTTCGGATAGAAATAAAGCACGAAGGGTCTGCCCTTAAGCTCCTCTAGGGAGACCGTTCCTCCCCCCGTGCTCTCCAAACAAAAATCCGGGGCTTCGTCGCCAACGTTCAAGCTCATCGTCCGAGACAAACGAACAAGTGGCCAAGACGCCTTCAAGCAATAACGACCATCAAAACACTCTCCCTGAGAGTTAAACAAAAGCGGAGACAGGCCTTCAAAACCTGCCTCCACTTGTCTGGAGATTAGCAGCGCCCACCACAGGCCTCGACTCCAGAAGCCTGTCAGTAGACACCGTCCGTTTCGTAGTGAGCGTGAGCCACGTGAGCCTCGCCGGAGGGCGTGTGCGTTACGCTGACACGATCTCCTTCCACGAATCCGATGTCTTTGGTTTCCTGGACAACCACCACCGTGTGGCCATCGTCCAAATCTACCGTCAACTCCTGAGCTTGCTTCTTGCTAAGCTCCTTCTCCACCATTCCTCCTACGATTCCGCCGACCACAGCCCCACCTGCAGCCGCCAAGGTTCGTCCCGTACCATCACCGGCAGTCTGGCCAATTGCGGAGCCCATGATCGCGCCGCTAGTTCGACCCAAATAACCGGCCTCCCCTTCGATCACGACCGATCGTGTCGCCACAACCGTTCCGCTATTCACCTGCTGTATCTTTCCGGATGTCGAGCGAGGAACAGTCTGATAGGATTGGGAAGCGCAGCCCTGCAAAAACAGAACCAAAGCCAAGCCTATCGAAACACGCGCTAAAAGACGCGTCGCACTAGCGATGTTCTTTTCCATCGCTAGACCGGTACGAAATCCGCGGCCCTACGGATTCAGCAAAATAGCCCCTACCAAGTCACTGGCTCAAATTCAGCCTCTTCAACATCCGTATCCGGAATAAGATACGCGTTGGTATCCGGGTCTACCGTGGGATCCACGCTGGCGTGATAAACGACGGAGTCGCCTGCCCGCGTGGTGTACAGCTTCACCCGTTCATCTTCATAGAATCCCGGCTCGCGATAAACTTGCACCACAAGCACGGTCTCCCCGCTGTCCAGAGCGATCGTCAATTCCTGAGCTCGCTTAGCAGTCAAAACCTTTTCAACCCGCTCCCCCACGACCATTCCTACCGCGCCGCCAACCGCCATGGCGGCCTGGTTTTCATGGCGATTGCTCGTCTCGTAAATACTGATCGAGTTCGGTGACGTCTGCTCGATCACCGCCTCCGACTCCACGGGAACCGCAAGGGCTCCCACCGCGCCGCCGATACCCGCGCCCACGAGGCGACCGAGATTCGTCGACACCCCGTCGATCTTAACTTGTCGCACGCCTACAACCGTTCCTTCCTCTACCTTCTGTATCGCTCCCGCGTGCGTCACAGGGTACTTCGAAGCAGTGGTTGGGCTCGAAGCGCAGCCCCCCATCCAAATGGAAATCGCTACCAGAAAGACAGGGGTCGGGGAAATGCGTAGTTTCATAGCTCCAGAGTTGCGGATTATACCGAACAACACACTCTGCTCACAGCCGTTTGTCAAGCTAAGTAGTTTTCCTAAATTCCCCTGCCGCTTCACATCAATTTAATTAAAAACGGATGAATTTCCGCAAACCGGAAGGAAGAATTCCTCACGCTATTTACAGAACAAAAATCCAGGCTTACTGTCTTCTTCTCATCAACTTACAAAGTACCTCAAATGAACGACCTCAAACCTAGCAGACCTGCCTTCAATCCGCCACTCCGCATCTTCAGCCTCGCAGAAGCGAACGGAGCCTTGTCCAGCCCAAGCAGCAGCTTCAAGCGACCACAACTGCAACGCCTCGTGCGACACGATCGCATCGCGCGCTACTTCACTCGCCGCGGCCTCTCCTTCGGTTCTCCACTTGACTGAGCTCAAGTTTTAGAAATAGCTTTTTCGGACCGGAGCCAACCGCTCCGGTTTTCTTTTTTCCCACCCCGAGGAACCTCTTATCGTAAACAGTTTCTCCTGAGGCATCCCAAATCTCATGAATTACGAAATCAAGACTCAGCTAAGCATCTCACTCGTCAACACCCCGGGCGCCATCGCGGCCTTGAGCGACACTCTAGCGCTTCACGACGTCAGCCTCAACGCCCTGACGATTGCCGAAGGCGAGGAACAGGGACGCTTCCGCTTCACCGCCTGCGATCCCGTGGCGGCAAAGCGCTCGCTCGAGTCTGCCGGGCACACCGTCGAGGTCGACGAAGTCCTTTCCATCCGTACGCAAGACAGCAAAGGGAAACTCGCATTTCTCACCAAGGCCCTCTCCGATGGGGGTATAAACATCGACTACATGTACGCCAGCGTCGACGAGGAAGGCGCCGGCTCCCGCCTCATCTTGAAGGTATCGAATATCCACCTCGCCACCCGCGTGCTGGACGAGATTTTGGTAGCCGCCTAGGCCTCCTCCCCCCGCTCCACGTCGTCGACAGTAAGCGACAAGCGACCGTCGCTCAGCGAAGCCTTGAGTTTCGTTCCCTTGCCAACGGACGCGACGGACCCCATCGGCCTGCCTTGCTCATCTTCCAAAATGGCATAACCACGTTTCAACGTAGCCTGAGGGCTGATCGCTCGCAACGTTGCCCCCGCTAGATCCAAGCGAGAACGCAAGCCGGTAACTTGCTCAGCCATTCCACGTTCCAGCCGCCGTCCCGCCCGGTCGAGCCGCTCGCGCAAACGCGAAATCCGATTTGCCACGTCCTGCTCACGCAAACGCCGCTCCGCCTCCCGCAACTCATTTCTTCGCTCGTAAACCGCCGAGCGAAACGCAGCGCCAAAACGGGCGCTCAATTCATCCAGGCGCAAAAAAGCCCGCTCCAGAGCCGACACCGGCGAAACCGCGTTGAGGCTCCGAGCCAATCGATCCAACTCCCGCCGATACTCCAGCACCCCTTCCTGTAAGGCCTCTCCCAACCCCACTCGAGCGACTTCGAGTCGATCCATGGTTTCGATATAGGCGCTACTGATCATCTCCGCAGCCGCGGAGGGCGTTTCCGCCCGCACGTCCGCCGCAAAATCGCCCAGCGTAAAATCGATCTCGTGCCCCACCGCCGACACTACCGGTATCAAACTTTCAAATACAGCCCGAGCCACCCCTTCCTCGTTAAACGACCAGAGGTCCTCGATACTCCCTCCGCCGCGAGCGATCACCAGCAGGTCGTAGCCGCCCAGCTCGTTCACATACCGTATGGCAGCTTCGATTTCCCGAGCGGATCCCGCCCCTTGAACCTTTGCTGGAAACACATGCAAACAACCGCCCCAATTCCGCCGCTTCAAGATTCGCATGAAGTCCTGCAAGGCTGCTCCCGTAGGAGACGTCACGATCGCGACCCGGAGCGGCAAGAGCGGCAAGGCTCGCTTGCGATCCGCATCGAACAAGCCCTCGTCCGCCAACTTTTTCTTCAAGCGCTCGAACTCCTGGAAAAGCCGTCCTTGGCCACTCTCCTGCAGTTCTCGCACCACCAGCTGGTAACGTCCATGCGGCTCGTAAACACTGATCTCTCCAAACGCCAAGACCTGCATTCCTTCCCTAGGAGTAAAACCTAAACGCGAAGCCTGAGCCCGAAACATCACCGCAGGAACCTGAGCCCCCGGATCCTTCAGGGAAAAGTACAGGTGTCCGGAACTCTGGCTGCGAAGATTGGAAATTTCGCCAATTACCCAGGCAGGAGGGATGCGTCCTTCCAGCGTCTTCTTGATCGCCGCCGTATACTTCGTGACCGAAACCCGCGGCACGTCGTCAAACAAGTCCTCAAGCTTCCGCGTCGCCATTTTGCAAACTCGTCTTCGCTTCCAAGCGACTTCTCCAGTAGCGGAAAGCCAAGGCTACTAGAACAGCCAAAAAGATTCCCAAGAGAGCGAGCCGTCCATTGCCGCTCATGATCGACTCACCTAAAACGATAAGGCTGGAGGAGATGATCCAAATAATCGGCAGCGAAACCGCCAAATACTGTCCCAGAGGCATGCGGGCCAAGCCCAGCAAGTAGTTCTGCAAGGGGAACGGCATACCCGGCGTTATGCGCAACAACAAGGCAAAGCCCACCATGCGCTTAGCGGGAATGTCCGGAACGGAGTAGCCAAAACGGTTCACCACCCGCTCGAAGATCGGACGAAACCATTTTCCGGATACAAACCACGAAATCACGACATTGAAAGACAGGGCACAGGCCGAGCCAAAGATCGCCGTTTCAATTCCGAAAGCGGGCGCCAAAATCAGGAACGGAGACAGCGGCATCCAAAAGAGCGGCAGCACCGCCATGAGGCTGAAGAACACCCATGGCCCCATCGCTGCAAACGACTCAACCAGAGCCATCAGCTGCTCACGATTCACAAACTCCCGATAACGCCAGAGCACGGCTCCGCCGACGACTGCCAAAAGCGACAACGCCACGATCACAGCTAACTTGAACCGAAGCCCCTTCATTTCCACCGAACATCTACACGTACCTAAGGAAAGCAACTTAAAGATATCAGGCCGCCAAGCTCCCTTGCCGGCAGAAACGATTCGCTCGCGAGCATGGCCCGTCGTATTCACCAAGTGGTGACGTAAGGGTTTTCACAGCTAGGCCCACTTATCCAATTGCCTAAAATTCAAACAATCTCACGCTAAGGACTTTACTTAACGAGTTTTTAACCGAACAAAGTCAGGTATGCAATCGGGACCTAAGGGAGCAATTTTGATAATCGACGACGAGGAAGGCATCCGCGCCGTCTTGCAGGCTATCCTAAGCAGCATCGACTTCCCGACTGTCGAAGCGTCTGACGCGAAAACGGCCTTGGCCACCTTGGCGGAAAACAAAGACTCCATCCAAGCCTGCATGCTCGACATGAACTTGGAGGACAGCTACGGCGAGGACCTCTACGATAAGCTGAAAGCAATCTCCCCCGATCTTAAGGTGTTCGCCATGAGCGGCATCTTCGGCGAGGAGATCAAGGAACGATTGGGGGACCGGGAAATTTCCGGGCTGATATCGAAGCCTTTTTCGACAGTCCAGCTGATCGAGACCGTTCAAGCAGGGCTCGAAAGCTGAGGCGCAAGAAACCCTCGCGCTAGGCGATGGTGTTCAAAGTGCGTCCTACCGATCCGCCGCGAAGCGGTTCGTTTTCGTGCAAGGCACCCTCGCGCGGGTTAAAGTAGGAGCCCATTTCAGCCGTTGACTGAAACGCTTCTTCCTCCTCCTCGCGCTCTTCCCGCTCACGCTGCTCGCGCAAGATCGGATAGTGCCTTTCTAGAATATTTCGTGGATAGAGCTGTTCCATGCTCGTGATTTGTTTGTCAGAATCCTTTCTGGTCGGGACCTTTCAAATTGGCCCAATACGTCTAACGACGTCTACGACCTTCACTTAAATTTGCAGCGGCTATTTCTCACTTTTTTAGCAAGCCTACATCCTATTACTGAGGGGGCAGACAGGATTTTGCCCAATCCCTCCACCGCGGAATCCATTCCTTGCAGTAAAGCCAGCCCCTCCACTCCCACCTTCTGGAAATTTCTCAAAAATCCCGGACCAAACCGATTGCCAAGCGTGCCGATATGGCCACACTCCAAGATGTGCCACCTATCGACCTGACAACAGAAAGACGTGACGCGTTCAGAGGCCTGCTCGACGACCCGAGCCCCGTCGTTCAAAAAGCTCTCGTCCACGAACTTTCAAAGATAGGCCCCGCGGCATGCGCCTTTCTCGAGGAGATCGTAAGCGGCAGCAACCGGATGCTAGCCCTCCACGCCAAACGCATTCTAAAAGAGGTCGAGAACGCCAACCCGAGCGAGGAATTCCGCAAATTCATCCGCTCCCAAAACTACGAGCTGGAGACGGGGGCCATCATGCTTTGCCGCGTGGCATACCCAGAAGTCACTCCTGCTGAGATTTGCACTCAGATCGATTCCATCGCCGACCGCTGCCGCGAGCTCATCGCCAACCCGATTTCGCCTCGGGAGCGTTGCGTGATGATCAACCGCGTGCTTTTTCACGAGTTCGGGTTTCGCGGAAATGCCGAGGACTACGAAAATCCCGACAACAGCTTCCTCAACCGCGTCCTGGAAACCAAGAAAGGGCTGCCAATTTCCCTCTCCATCCTCTACCTCCTCGTCGCTCAACGCGTGGGCGCCGATCTCGATCCCATCGCCTATCCCGGACACTTCCTGGTCGGCTCCTTCGAAGAGGATCTCCCCTTTTACATAGACACGTTCAAACGCGGTCGCTTCATCGCGCCCGGCCAACTGCTCGACTACTCCAGCGGCTACCTGTCCGTCTCCCAACTCGGCAACCTCGCCCCCAGCCCAATCCGCGAGGTACTCACCCGCTGCTGCCAAAACTTGGCCAACCACTACGGCGCCATCGGGCAGGAAAGCCAATCCAAGCTCTTCGCAAGCTTCGTTCATGACTTCCAGACAGCTCACAGCGCCTCGCACAGCAAGTAGTGCCAGCTGAGATTTTTCTCGCCTGAGCAAGCCGTCGCGCAACGATAGCTCCGATGCCCAGCTACTCAGCCGACGAAACCTACACACTTGACGATCTGCCACTCTGGGACTTTCCCGGCACCAGCCTCGCTGTATTGGGACAACCAGTACGCCACTCCATAAGCCCGCAGATGCACAACGCTGCTCTCGCGAAACTCGCCGAGACGCGCCCCGAACTCGCCAACTGGAGGTACTTCCGCTTCGAGATTCAGCCCGAACAACTGCTGGAGGCTCTACCGCTTTTTCACCAGAAAGGATTCGCCGGACTTAATCTCACCGTGCCCCACAAGGAAATCGCATTCCCAGCCGTGCAAGGAATCGATCCGGCCGCCCAACCCATCGGAGCAGTCAACACCCTTAAGCGACACGATAGCGGCTACGCTGGCTACAACACCGACGGTTACGGGCTCGCCCAAGGAATTCGGATTCAGCTCGGACGCTCCATCCAAGGATCCGACTTCGTGCTGCTCGGAGCAGGCGGAGCAGCCCGGGCAGCCGCCATCCAAGCCCTGCAATCCGCTTGCGCTCGCCTGACCATCGTCAATCGAAACCAAGACCGCCTCAGTCGACTCATTTCCGAACTCCAGCCGATCGCCGACCAAGCCAACATCCCCCTCCTCAGCCTCTCGCCCGCGACCTTGGATGTCCTCCCATCCGGATGCCTGCTCGTCAACGCCACTTCACTCGGACTCAAGCCCGACGACCCCACGCCGATACCCGTTGAAAAGCTGCCCGAAAATGCGAGCTGCTTCGACATGATCTACAACCCACCCAGTACAGCGCTCATGAAAGCCGTGGCCGAAAAAGGCGGCCAAACCGGCAACGGCCTCGCCATGCTTGTACACCAAGGCGCGAAATCGCTCTCCATTTGGACCGCTACCGAAGCGCCAGCTGACACGATGCAAAAAGCGGCAGAACGAGCTCTCGCCAGCCACTAGCAAACAATCGATGGATACACTGCACTTTATCGAAGCGGATTTCCCATGGTTCCTGTCTAGCTTCGCATTCGTAATGGGAGCCATTGTCGGAAGCTTCCTCAACGTATGCATCTATCGAATACCAGCCGGAAAGTCAGTCGTCAGCCCAGGATCAACTTGCGCCTGCGGACAAGCGATCAAATGGTTCGATAACATCCCCATCCTAAGCTGGTTCATCCTCCGCGGACGAGCGCGCTGTTGCGGAGCTGCCTACAGTTTTCGCTATCCCTTCGTCGAAGCGCTCACTGGCTTTCTCTTCCTCGCAGCCTGGCTTTCGCAGTCTCCCTTCAAAGCCCTCTGCCTGATGCTTTTTGCGGCCATGCTCGTCTGCGCCAGCTTTATCGACTTCGATCATATGGAAATACCGGATCGCTTTTCGATCGGGCTTGCCGTGATTGGCTTCGCCATTTCCGTATTGGTTCCCGAACTACACGATATCCCACGCAGCCAGTTCGCTTCCGCCAGCGTGCAATCGGTATTCGAATCAGCCCTCGGCATCCTTATCGGATCCGGCACCATCCTTTGGATCGGGTTGCTCGCGGAATCAATCCTGCGCAAGGAGGCCATGGGCTTTGGCGACGTGAAATTGCTAGGCGGCATCGGAGCTTTTCTCGGCTGGCAAGGCGCCATCTTTTCCATTTTCGGAGGCGCCTTGATCGGATGCCTAGGCATGTTGGTCTGGAGCATCGTCAGGAAACTTCGCCCGCAACCAGAAACGCCGCATCAAAGAGCGAACACTTCGGAGGAAAACGAAGAAGAACTCCAAGGCCACATCCCCTTCGGCCCCATGCTCGCCAGCGGAGCCTTGCTCTACGCGTTCCTTCTGGAGTCTCCAGTGCTCACATATTTCGCCCAGTTCGAGGAGCTGTTCCGACAAATATCACAAGGCTGATTTGTAACGGATGGAGCCGCTTCCCCGAAAAGGCTTCCATCAAACAAACGCCTGACAACGGCTTCGCGGCAAGCAACCGTATCCAAGCTCCCAACACGAAAAAACCCGCGGCGGTTTAGCCACGGGTTTCAAAATTTCTAATCGCTTAAAAATTAGAGCTGCTCCTTCAAGCCAGCGCCAGCCTTGAACTTGACGTTCTTGCTGGCCTTGATCTTGAGAGGCTCCTTGGTGAGCGGATTGATACCGGTGCGAGCAGAGCGCTTGCCTACGGAGAACGTACCGAAACCGACGAGCTGGATGGCAACTGCATCCTTGGAATCCTTGTCGCGGATCTTAACTTCCTTCGCTGCCTTCTTAACGGCAGTCTTGATAGAGGACAACACAGCGCCCAAAGCCTTTTCAGCTTCAGCCTTGGAGGAGTCTCCTAGATTCTTTTGGATTTCGGCAATAAGTTCAGATTTATTCATATATGTGGAGTATTGTTGAAGCTACGTTAGGGTAGAACCAGAAGTTGATTCGAGGGACTACTGAATACCGCAATCTAGATCGGTCAAAACAAAACGTGCCGTTTTCGCGATAAATATGGGCTTCTAGGCCCCTTAGTTACTGGGTTCGCGCGTTTCGCCGTCCCTTCCCGCCTTCACCAACTTCAACAAATCGGCCAAGGCTTCCACCTTTTCGACACCCCGCTGCTCGGAAATTTGCTCCGCTCGCTTTAGCAACTGGGCGGCCATAACCTTGGCCTGAGAGCCTTCGGCACCCCATTGCTCGAGGATAGATGCCACTTGTTCCACCTCCGCCATTATCTCCCCTCCTCGCTCTCCTGAAGCTCCACCAACAAGTCGCCCGCAGCCAGCGACCGGCCGCTAAACCCAGAGCTGACCACCGCAAGTCCGACAACGCCTCCAGACTTCGAATACGCAACCGACCTCAAACTACCTTGCCGCTTTCCGGCTTCATCCAGCAAGTCTACTGGAAGCGCTAAACCGGATGCAGTATCGACATTTTCAATACTCACGACTCGCAACCCCTTTCGCACTCTCCCCATAGCGTGCAATCGAGCCATAACTTCCTGCCCGAGGTAACAGCCCTTGCGAAACGAGACCGCATCCACCTCCAGGCCGAGCTCCTGCGGCAAATCAGAATCACCAAAGCCCTTTCCGATCTGCGGCACCCTTCCCTCGATCGCAAACGCATCCAAGTCATTGCATGAAAGCGATTCGACGCCCGACTCAGAAATGAGCGCATCCAATCTCTCGATACAGACCGAACCTGACGTATCGATGCCCACCAATTCCAAGGAAGAAACGCCTCCTCTACGTCCCCAGAAGGCAACTACGCCTTCTGACTCCGAAAACTCCCCCAATTGCGGCAGTTTCAGACCCAAGCGCTCGCATGCGGCAGCTTGAGCTGCATCCCCAAAAACGCTGCAGGCCAACGGAGCTTCGCTGGCCTTTTCCAGCTCCGCATCTTCCATAATCAAGTAAGCATCCAAACGATCGAATATAGCGGCCCCTTCGCAAAAATAGCTCAACAAGGCCACTCGCTCCTCGCCCTGCCGCAATGCGAAGCTGTCCGCCACGATCTTCCCCTTCCGGTTCAGCCACAATCCGTAGACAACCTGCCCCACTTCCATTTTTGCGAGATCGTTCGAAAACTGGCCTTGCAAGAACTCCAAGGCATCGGGACCGCTGACGCTTACGAATCCGCTCGGTCGGTACTTATAAAAAGAAGATTTTTGCATAGCTCGTAACAGGCTGGGCGCTAGGCCAAACACATGCGAAATAATATTTGACAGAGGTAAAAAATCCTCCATCAAGTCGCCGCAACAACAAGCACTTTCTCGCCTAGCGAGAATTTGGGGTAACTAAGAAAACGAGTGGCGGATCGCTTAGGGGTAGGCGATCCGCCTTTTTCTTGCCCTGATTCCACCCCAAAATCCTGCCAAATCAGGGTAATTCCATTTGAAATTTGCTGCCGGCTTCACCAATAACGCCTCCAGTGAAGAATACCTCCGACATAAACGTCACTCGCACCGACGCACTCCCAACGCCTCGTCAACTCATCTCCGAGTACGACAAGACGGAAGCGCAAGCGGAGTTCATTTCGCAATCCCGCGACGAGATCCATGAGATCATTTTCGGCGGCGACAAGCGACTGCTCGTAGTGATCGGCCCTTGCTCGATCCACGACACCGAAGCCGGCCTCGAGTACGCCAAACGCCTCGCCGCCCTGAGCGAAAAGGTCAAGGACCGCATCTGCCTCGTCATGCGCGTCTACTTCGAGAAGCCTCGCACCTCCCTTGGCTGGAAAGGCCTCATCATGGACCCCGACCTCGACGGAAGCGAAAACATCAAGAAGGGCCTTCGCGTCGCTCGCGAATTCCTGCGCAAGGTCATCGACCTCGGCCTGCCGACTTCCACCGAGCTGCTCGACCCCATCACTCCCCAGTACATCGCCGACCTCGTTTCCTGGGCTGCCATCGGAGCTCGCACCACAGAGTCGCAAACGCACCGCCAGATGGCTTCCGGCCTCTCCATGCCACTCGGGTTCAAAAACGGCATGGACGGCACCGTCGGCGTCGCCGTCAATGCAATCAAGGCCGCTAGCGGCTCCCAAACGTTCCTCGGCATCAATACCGACGGGCAAGCGTCCGCCGTCACCACCAAGGGCAACCCCAACTGCCATGTCGTGCTGCGCGGCGGCAGCGGCGGCCCCAACTACGACGCCGACAGCGTTGCCAAGTGCGAGGCCGACCTCAAGAAAGCCGGGCTCATCCCCGCCATCATGGTCGACTGCAGCCACGGCAACAGCAACAAGGACCACAACCGCCAGCCCATCGTGCTCGACGACATCATGAACCAGATCGCCGCAGGCAACGACTCCATCATCGGAGTCATGGTCGAGAGCAACCTCGGAGCGGGCAACCAAAAGTTCCCCGTTCCCAAGGAGGAGCTCGCCTACGGCGTCTCCATCACCGACGCTTGCATCGACTGGGAAACCACCGAAACCGCCATCCTCTCCGCCTACGAGAAGATGGGAGCCCGCTTCGCAGCGAAAAAGTAGCCCCCCTCGCCGAACGGATCCCGCGAGGGATCCGGCCTCCTGAGCTTGTTTCGCAAGCATTTGCTAAACACGACCTTAAGCTTAGCTTATTTCTTCCTTCAGGCCGCTCTATTTATTAGGGCGGCTTGTTCTTTTGATTCGCAATCATAACAAGCTCACATAGCTTCGGGTCGCTATGAAAAACCCAGTACACGTGGCGGTCACCGGCGCAGCCGGTCAAATCGGATACTCTCTCCTCGTACGCATCGCGTCAGGACAACTGCTCGGGCCGGATCAGCCGGTCGTGCTGCGGCTCATCGAAATCGAGCCTGCCATGAAGGCCCTCGAAGGCGTGGTCATGGAGCTGCAAGACTGCGCCTTTCCGCTGCTCAAGGGCATCGTCCCCACCTGCGACCTCAACGAAGGCTTCGACAGCGCCAGCTGGGCTCTGCTCGTCGGCTCCGTCCCCCGCAAGGCTGGCATGGAACGAAAGGACCTGCTCGGCATCAACGGCAAGATCTTCACATCCCAAGGCAAAGCCATCCAGGAAAACGCCGCCTCCGACATCCGCACCCTCGTCGTCGGCAACCCTTGCAACACCAACTGCCTCATCGCCATGAACAACGCGCCCGACATTCCCAAGGATCGTTGGTTCGCCATGACGAAGCTCGACGAGAACCGCGCCAAGACCCAACTCGCGATCAAAGCCGGCGCCGACATCACCGAAGTCAAGAACCTCGCCATCTGGGGCAACCACTCCTCCACCATGTATCCAAACTACTTCGACGCCACCATCGGCGGAAAGGCGGCCACCGACGTGATCACCGACGAAGCTTGGTACAAAGACGACTTCATCCCGACCGTACAGCAGCGCGGCGCCGCCATCATCAAGGCTCGCGGACTGTCATCCGCCGCTTCCGCCGCCAACGCCGCTATCGACACCGTCGCCAACATCATCAAGCCCACCGCAGCCGACGACGTATTCAGCGTGGGCATCTGTTCCGACGGACAATACGGTATCGAGCCCGGCCTCATTTACTCCTATCCAATCAAGAGCGACGGCTCCAAGCTTTCCGTGGTCGAAGGCCTCGAAATCAACGAGTTCAGCCAGCAAAAAATCAAGGAAACCGAGGCCGAACTTCTCGAAGAAAAGAAGATGGTCTCCGACCTCCTCTGATCTATTTTCAAAAATCCATTTATCACCAACGCCAGTCGCTCCCGCGGCTGGCGTTTTTTTCTGGAGGGACGGGGTCCACCCCGTCCGCAACTCCCTCAAAAGAGCCACGTCCAACGTCCCACATCCCTCGCCCCATTGTGGGAAGCGGCCTTGCGCCGCGATTGGATAGATGAATCGTGCCGCAAGGGCACTTCCTACAAACAGCTCCTTTTGCCGGCAGGTCGTGATGCCCCCACTTCGAGCGAAGCGAGCCCCCTGAGCAAAGTCGAAGCGCCACTTAACGTTTAAGCCTGCAAGCTCCCCCTCCCGTCTCGCGTTTAACCGCAACGAACTCTAGCTTTAGCGTTCAAACTGAGATTTGCCCCCCGGTCTCGCAACCAATACCAAACACCACCGCCCCATGCGAAACCTTGCGATCGCCTCTGCAATCGTCGCTCTACAAGCGTCGCCCCTACTGTCCACCAAGCTCTTTCATCCCAGCGCCGTCACCATCGAGCCCGGCCCCTTCCTCGACTCCATCGAGGCCGACGTCGACTACGTGCTCGCCCACGATCCCGACCGCCTTCTAGCTCCCTTCCTTATCGCCGCAGGGCTCGAGCCCAAAGCGCCCAAATACGGAAACTGGGAATCTTCCGGCTTGGACGGACACTCCGCCGGGCACTTCCTCTCGGCCTACGCCACCCTCTCGCTGCAGAACGACAATCCGCTGCTAGCCGAACGGCTCGACTACATGCTCGACGAGCTGCAACGCTGCCAAGATGCCATCGGCACTGGCTACGTCGGCGGCGTTCCCAACTCAAAGAAGTTTATCGCCGAACTCGAAGCCGGCGAGATCAAAGCAGACCGCTTCTCCCTCAACGGAGCTTGGGTTCCCTGGTACAACCTCCACAAAACCTACGCCGGCCTGAAGGATGCCTGGCTGGTAGCAGGTAGCGAAAAGGCCCGCGACATTCTCCTAAGACTTGCCGACTGGACCTATGAGGCGACCTCGAAACTCACCGAGGAACAGCTCCAGCAAATGCTCTACACCGAGCACGGAGGCATGAACGAAATCTTCGCCGAGATGTATCAAAAACTTGGCGACGAGCGTTACCTCGAGCTCGCTTACCGCTTCACTCACCACGAGCTGCTCGATCCCCTGCTCGAAGGCGAAGACAAACTAACCGGCTTCCACGCCAATACCCAGATCCCCAAGGTCATCGGCTTCCAACGTACCGCCCTCGCCGCGAAAGATCAGAAACTACAACAAGCGTCCGCCTTCTTTTGGGACACCGTCGTGAACCAACGCTCCGTTTCGATCGGCGGCAACTCCGTCCGAGAGCACTTTCACCCCGCCGACGACTTCCATTCCATGCTCGAGTCACGCGAGGGCCCCGAGACCTGCAACACCCACAACATGCTCCGCCTCACCTCCCTGCTCTTTCAGGCCGAGCCTTCGGTAGCCCTCACCGACTACTACGAACGCGCCCTCTACAACCACATACTCTCCGCTCAACACCCACAAACAGGCGGCCTCGTCTACTTCACCCCTATGCGACCCCGCCATTACCGCGTTTACTCCGTCCCGGAAAACGCCTTCTGGTGCTGCGTCGGTTCCGGCATCGAGAATCCCGGCCGGTATTCGGAATTCGTATACGCGAAGCAGGACACCACCCTGTTCGTCAACCTCTTCCTGGCCAGCTCCTTGGATTGGCAGGAAAAAGGCCTGAAACTCACTCAGACAACGGACTTCCCATACAGTGAAAGCACTCGGCTCACCATCGATTCTGCCCCTGGAAAGAAAAAGTTCACACTTAAAGTCCGCCGTCCCTCCTGGACCACCGAGGCCTTCGAACTTACTCTCAACGGTAAGTCCATCAAAGCGAGCCCAGACAAATCTGGATACGTCAGCATCACCCGAAAATGGAAAACCGGCGACACTCTGGACGTCTCCCTCCCGATGCAGGTCCGCGCCGAGCAGCTACCAGACGGTTCCCCATACTACTCTTTCCTCTACGGCCCACTCGTACTCGCTCAAAAAGTGGCAGAGGGCGACACGCCAGGCCTGTTCGCCGGGTCCGGTCGCATGGAACACATCGCTCCTGGCGCCTACCTTCCACTCGACCAAGCCCCCATGCTAGTGGGCAACGCCCAAGCCCTCGCCTCGCGCCTCCATCCCATCGAAGGGCAGCCGCTACACTTCCAACTCACCGGCGACGTTCGTCCACAGCCCGACCGCCCTATCGTCCTCGAGCCCTTCAACCGAGTCCACGAATCCCGATACTCTATTTACTGGCAATCCGTGGATACCGCTGATTACGCAGCCATCCAAAAACGGCTCGCTGAAAAGGAAGCGATCGAGCTCGCCCTCGCCGCCCGCACCGTCGACAGCATCGCTCCCGGGGAACAGCAATCCGAAGTCGAACACGACTACCGTGGCGAGGGAGCCCGCAGCGGGGCAGAACTTGGCAACCGCTTTCGAGAAGCGTCAAAATGGTTTGAATACACACTCAGGACCGACTCCGAAGGTCCCTTCGAAATCGCTCTCAAAGTCCTCGCCAGCGAGTGGAACAAAGCCAGCACGATTTCCATCAACGGCCACCTCGTCGGAGAGGTAAGGTCCCAGTCAGGCAGCCCCGACAGCTTCTCCGAGGTCACCTTTGAAATCCCCGCCGGAGCCATCAACTCCGATCGAGCCACCATCCGCATCGAGTCCCTCGACGGTAGAACAACTCCCAAGGTATTCGGAATCTTCCTACGCCGCCAAGAGTAAGAAATTCGGAGGGACGAGTGCAATCCCGTCCGCACCAAGAAAGTAGACACCCATTTTTCAGGTGGCTCGGCCGCTCCGCGGGCGAAAAAACGACAAATACCCAGACACCCGCGGAGCGGACGTCCCACCTGTTTACAAAGCTTCTCTAGCCCTCTACTAGTCCTCGCCAAACTCCGGCTGCTCACGCTCCTTCTTCATCACCACCTCGATCGGCTTGCCACCGCGGAAATTGAGGTCGCGTTGCGGGAACGGGATCTCGATTCCGTTCTCCTTGAAAAGCTCCCACATCCGCATGTAGATCTCGCTGCGAATGCTTCCCAATCCATTGGACGGATCGCGTATCCAAACTCTCAATTCGAAGTTCACGGAACTGTCGCCGAAGTTCAGCAACCAGCATGTCGGCGGCTTTTCCGACACCACTCGCTTGCACTCGCGAGCCGCCCGGTTTGCCAATTCCATAACCTTATGCCCGTCCGAGTTGTAGGAAACTCCAAACGGCACCCGCACCCGCACCAAGTCATCGCTAAACGACCAATTCGTCACCTTTTCCGTGATCAAGGTCTCGTTCGGAATCAAGTGCTCCATTCCATCCCGCGTAATGACGCTCACGTAACGAGCGCTCAGCTTGTTGATCCAACCATAGGTGTTGTCGACCTCGATCACGTCTCCCGGCTTGATCGAGCGGTCGCTCAAGAGGATCACCCCACTGATCAAATTGGAAATCACCTTCTGGAAACCGAAGCCCAAGCCTAAGCCAACCGCGCCGCCCATGAAGGCCAAGGCCGACAAGTCGATGCCCATCGAGCTAATGCCAAACAGGATAGCGCCCACCACGACCAAAGCCTTCAGCACCTTGATCACCAGCATCTGCAAAGCCGGCGTCAGCGAAGGCGACTTCTTCACGCGCCCCTCGCCCAATCGCATCACCCACCCCGTCAACGGTATCAGGATTAAAATTACGAAAATCCCCTTGCCGATCGTCAACGCCGTAACGCGAGTGGACTCGCCTTCCGCCACCGGCAAGACCTGCAAGCTGTCCAGGCCATCCCGGATCACCTCCCATATGCCCAGCAGGTTTAGCAACAGAAGCACCGCCGTGACAAAGTAGAGGGTCTTGAAATACGCCTTTTCGCGAATGGGCCGCGGCAAGGCGCCCGACAACAAGATCAAAGTCGCAACGCTGGCAGCAGCTCGCAGCAATATGTAGTTCTTGGCTGCAGGCGCAGCGCTCTTCTCCACTGCCAGCTGAGACTCGGAAACCACCTCGCCGCCCGACTTGGCCGTCTCTAGGGCAGCTGCGGCCAATTGCTCGTTCGCAGCATCGAAGTAAATCGATACCGACCAAAGCAAGGACGCCACCGCGATGCGAAAAAAGTTCTCGCTGATCCAGTCGATCGTCGACTCCACCCAATCGTCACGCTCCTCGATCGCCTCCGTGACTCGCTTGAAAAGCGGCTTCAAGGCGAGCTGCAACAGATAGGCAAGCAACACCACTCCGAAGATCGCTCCCAACTGCACGTAGAGGTCTTCTCCCACCAACAAGCCACGCACCTTTTCCCAGGCATTGACGAGCCAGTCCCGGGCGACATCAGACCATGCGGCCTCGTTGGGAGAATCAGTTTGAAGAAGCACAGGAGCGAGAAGATCAGGCATGGGACGTCATGCTAAGGAAACTTCCCCCACCCGCAACTGAGATTTTTCATAACCGTAACTTCTATCGCCTGTATCCAAAATCTGGCGCGAATAATGAACTGCTTCACCGCGACACAGGGCTACCCAAGGTAGCCCCCTTCTCTCTCTTGCACCCTGCAAAGCACATCCTGCAAAAATACCGAAGACCGACCGAAGCCATGTCCAAAAGACAGTCACACAACCAAGAATTGAGCGGTCAACGCCTCGTCTGGAGCATCATCGCAAACCTCGGCCTATCCCTATTCCAGTTCGTAGCCGGGATCGTCTCCGGCAGCGCCGCGCTGCTCGCTGACGCCCTGCACAATACCAACGACGCAGCCGCCCTTGTGGTCGCCTACGTCGCTAGACGCATCTCACGCAAGCGGGCAAACTCCAGGTATACCTTCGGCTACCGCCGGGCAGAGCTCATCGGCGCCCTCATCCAATTCACCGCCCTCGTCGTCATCAGCGGATTTCTCGTGTTCCACGCCATCGGGCGACTTCTCGAGCCCGTACCTATCGAAAGCAGCTGGGTCGTGCTGGGAGCCAGCATCGCCCTCCTCGTCGACCTCACGACCGTTGGACTCCTTTGGGCCACCTCCAAAGGCAGTCTCAACGTCAAGGCCGCCCTGCTGCACAACCTCACAGACGCCGCCACTTCCCTCGCAGTCCTGGCCGGAGGGGCGCTCATGCTACTTTTCGGCTGGAGCTGGATCGACCCCATCCTCACCCTCGCAATCGCCCTCTTCATAGTCGTTACCGCCTTCAAGCTGATCGGCCAGACAAGCCGTATTCTCATGGAGGCCACCCCAGAAGATATCGACCTCGACCAAGTAAAGGAAGAAGCCGAGTCAGTGACCGGAGTGAACGACCTTCACCATCTGCACGTTTGGCAGCTCGACGAATCGCACAGGGCGCTGGAGGCCCACGTCGTCATCTACGACGACATCACTCACCGCCAGCGCGACATCAAGAAGCAGCTCAAGACCCTCTTCGCGGACCAGTTCGAAATCACCCACAGCACCCTCGAGTTCGAGCGAGCCTCCGAAGCTTGCCGCGGCAAAAACGCCCGCCTCGTGCAGGCTCCCTAAGAAACAGATCCAAAAACCTCCCCCATACACCTCTCCCCCTCCGCGTCCTCCGCGGCTAACTCCCCCACCCTCCTCTCTACAATCGCCCGCGCCTCCGCTTGCGCGCCGCCTCCGCCAGCTCCCGCAAAAGCGATTCCGTAGTTTCAAATCCAATACAGGCGTCCGTGATACTCTGCCCGTAGACCAGCGGCTCGCCAGGAACCACCTTCTGGTTCCCCTCCACCAGGTGCGACTCGATCATGCAGCCCACGATTCCTGACTGCCCCGCCGCCACCTGCCCGGCCACATCGCGGCCGACCTCCGCTTGCCGCTCGAATCGCTTGCGGCTGTTGCCATGGCTAAAGTCCACGATCAGCCCAGTCTCCACCTTGGCCTTTCCCATCTGCTCGATCGCGGCCGCCACGCTGTCCGCATCGTAGTTCGGCGCCTTGCCGCCCCGCAAAATGATGTGACCATCGGCATTGCCAGCCGTACGATAAATCGCCATTTCCCCACTCGGAGTCTGCGACAGAAAATTGTGCTCCGTGCGCGACGACTTCACCGCGTCGATCGCGATCTGCAGATTCCCGTCCGTCCCGTTCTTGAAGCCGACCGGACACGACAGCCCCGAAGCCATCTCGCGATGCACCTGGCTCTCCGTCGTGCGGGCCCCAATCGCCCCCCAGCTCACCAAGTCCGAATAGTATTGCCCGGTCACGATATCGAGAAACTCGGTCCCCGCCGGCAGCCCCAACTCATTGATCCTGATCAAGAGCTCCCGAGCCAGGCGAATCCCCTTATTGATATCGAAACTCCCATCCAAGTTCGGATCGTTGATCAGCCCCTTCCAGCCGACCGTGGTGCGCGGCTTCTCGAAGTAAACCCGCATCACGATTTCCAGATCATCCAAAAATCCACTACGCAGCGCGCTCAAGCGCTGCGCATACTCCAGGGCCGACTTCGGATCATGCACCGAACACGGCCCCACCACCACCAGCAAGCGATCGTCCGCCCCATGCAGGATGCGACTAATCGCACCGCGGGTCGACGCCACCAAGCCCTCCACCCGAGCCCTGCCCGGAAACTCTCCAATGACGACCGCCGGCGACGGCACCGTCTTGATCTCAGTGATTCGCGTATCAGAGGTAAGGGAACTCATATCAATTCGAAAGCGTTTCGGACGCAGGCTAGGGGTAAACCGATACTAGCACCCTCACCCAAAACCGAGAAACCGCAACCGCATCCTAAGGTAGCGCCGTGCTTTAGCCCGCGACCCCATTGCAGGATCCATCCTTCGCGGACGAGGGCGAAAGCACCGCGCTACCTCCGACCGCAACCAAAACGCGAACCACCGTACTCCCCTGCCCCATCAACCCTCCTGTCCCTCTTGCGCCTTCTGTAGTTAAACAAAAAACTCAGCGAGCCCACCACCACCCACACACACGCCTTAGCCTGGATTATTCATGAAAATCGTAGCGAGCGTTCGCGAGCCCTGCGTGGAAGCGGCTTTGACGCCGGTTCGCGGGAGTTGCTGGGTTAAACCCCCGCTTCGGTCCCGGACCAAGGCAAGGCCGCTTCCGGGCGGGAATCGGGGACGCGCAGTAGAATTCTCATGAATTATCCAGGCTAGCGCCCAGCCGCTTCGCTAAGCTGATCGGCCGCGACCTCGACGAGCATCTCGTGCCCCCCTTCGAAAATCGTAAGCGTGGCGAAGGGCGATTCGCGCTGGAACCAGATTTCACGGCCACCGAGCTTCCGCCCGGTGGGACGCACCGCCTTGCTGAGCAAGTCGATGGTCTGCTCATGCGTGACCCGCAAGGAAGGCTGCCCCGCCTCCTCGCAAAGACGATTGTACAGCTGAATGGAGTGAATGCTGGGAACGCTGCCGCGATAGCCGTCGTCCACCCCGTGAAAAAGGTGGAGCGGAACCTCGCGAGGCCGATGCGGCATGTAGAGCGGCGAGCGCTTCTTCGCCTCCTCCGAATCGATGCTGCCGCCGAGTACCTGCTCGATGTGCTGGGCGTACTTGAGCCCGCGCTGCTTGGTCTGGTAGTACCACATTTCCAGGTCGGTAATCGGCACCCAGGCGTAGAAGCCGGCGATGCGGTGCTTGCTCTTAAAATAGGTGGCGCAGGTCGCATATCCGCCGCCGCTGGTGCCGATGACGTAGATGCGCTCGGGATCGACATTCCAGCTCTCCAGACAGTAGTCGATGGCGTCGTCGATATCCTGCAGCGCCAGCTCGCTCACGCAGCCTTCTGGCGTGTTGTTCACTCCGCGAAAATCGGGGTGGATGTAGTGGAATCCGCGCTCCACCAGAATCGCGGCCAGCGGGTCGGCTTGCTCGTAGTTGCTGGACCACGTGTGCAGGCTGACGACCAAGGGGGCCGGGGCAGCGTCCGCCGCCTCGTAGGCGTAGGCCATCTGGGCCTGGCCGTCGATAGTGCTGGGAATCGAGACGAGCTGGTAGGACGCGTCCCAATCCGGCGATCGGGTCTGGTCCCACACCGGGTCCTTGCTCGGCGGTTCGGAATTGTCAGGGGCCGCGTGGCTGGAGCTCAAGCTCGCGATCAGGGCAAAGGCGGCAAGTGGGGCGAGAAAACGATGCATAGGGATACTATTAGAAAACACGTTACGAAGGGAAAGGCGATTATGCGCCTGTAAAGGTAAGAGACTGAATAGAATCGTTTCACCACCGATTCCGGCGGCGCGCACGACCAGCAAAAGAGGGTCGCGCCAGCATCCAAGCCGCGCGACCCTCGCACTCCTAAATCAACTTATATTCGGTCCGCAGACAGTCTCCTAGAAGCTAAAGGAATTCGTCAGCTCCCAGGTCAGGCCATTGACCGGCCTCCACTTGTAGTTCTGCCACGTGAAGTTATCAGGATCCGTCCCCACACTTCGCTTTTCGATTACATAAGGATCGTTGTCATCGAATACGTTGCGGACGTTCAACTGCAGTCGCCAATCGACCTTGTCGGTCAAGGAGCGACCGTAGGCGGCGAAAAAGTCGACATTGGTACGCTCCTCGCCCTTGGCCGGACGGGTGATATCAAAGTTGCCAGAGGCATCCTGATAGTAGCCCACGATGGGGGCGCTCTTCCAGTCGATCACCGTACCGAAGGAAGAGCCCCCCAGGAAACCATCCCCCTGCACCTTGTACTTGACGATGCTCGTCAGGGCGTACTTGGAGGACGGGAACTGCTGGTTGTCCTGCAGGGCCCGAATCTTGGCGATCTCATACGCCGCGTCGTCGACCCGCGCCCCAAAGGTGCTC